>DASVFC010000359.1:0-2976 GCA_036380235.1 Vicinamibacterales bacterium | reverse complement strand
AGCGCCGCTACTGGAACAAGGAAGTCGTCGGTGACGGATACCTGATGACGTTGATGCGGTATGTGGAAGCCAACCCGTACCGCGCTGGCCTGATCGATCCGTCTCAATTGTGGGAATGGAGCAGCCTGTGGGACCGCGTGACCGGAGAGCGTGATCTGCTCCAGCCGAGTGGACTGTGGTTGCCTGACGACTGGAGAACCATCGTCACGACGCCGATGCAGCGTGAAGACCTCGAGCGCATCAGGATTGCCGCGAAAATCGGCCGCCCGCGCAAGTCCGACTTACGTGCCGCGTAAAAGGGAAGCAGGTTCCCTTTACACTGAGAGGTCGTGAATCTAGTCTTTGCCACGTGTGAGCACCAGCCGCTGCTGACGCCCGATGATCAGGTCCTGGCCGATGCGTTGGAGCGGCTGGGAGTCGCAGTAACGCCGCTACCCTGGACGCAGATCGACCCGTACGCGGTGATCGATGCGCCACCGATCGTGCTGCGATCGACATGGGACTACCACCGCATTCCGACGCTATTCCGGGCGTGGCTGCAGTCGTTGCAGGATTCAGGTCGTCTTGTCTGGAACGAGCCAAGCGTCGCGCTCGACAACATCGACAAGATCTACCTGCAGCAGCTTCAGGAATCGGGCATCGCGATTCCGAAGACGCTGTGGCTGGATCGACCCGACGCCGCTGCTATTCGCGCCGCCATGGCGGGCGAAGGATGGACACGGGCGGTGCTGAAGCCGCGTATTGCGGCGACTGCGTACGGAACCCTGCTGATCGCGCCGGATAGTGAATTGTCGGAAAACGATCTCGCACCCGCGCGGGCGAGCGGCGGCCTGTTGCAGGAGTTCATTCCCGAGATTGCGGAGCGAGGTGAAATCTCGCTGATGTATTGCGACGGGGCGTTCACTCACGCCGTCATCAAGCATGCAAAGGCTGGAGACTTCCGCGTCCAGAAGGACTTCGGCGGATCGGTCGAAGCTGCAACACCTTCGCAGGAATTGCGCACGGTCGCCGACACAATCGTGCAAACGCTGCCGGCGAACTGCCTGTATGCGCGTGTCGACGTTGTTGCCAGTAAACGCGGTCCGCTGCTGATGGAGCTCGAACTCATCGAGCCCGAGCTGTACTTCACGTTTGCGCCGGATGCCGCGGCACGATTTGCGTCGGCGATCGCGAACAGGCTGGCCGGCTGATTTACGCGTTGCGTAAAACGGAAGCAGGTTCCCTTTTTCGGGGGCCGCGATGGCGGTCGATCCAGTAGGCCCAGGCCACAAACAACCACGACAGATGCCCGGCCATGGCCACTGCCTGGCTGTTCGGCGGCGGCGGGCCGTAGAGCGCGGCGAAGTAAATCGCGCCGAGGGTGGCGATCAGCGCCAGCAGTGCAAACTTGCCGACGCGATCGCGCTCGCGCGTGACGCTGACATACATCGCCAGGCCGATCAGAAACAACCCCGACTCCACCGCCAGCGTTGTGCCGGGATAGTTCCACAGACCGAACCCCAGCTTGGTGTCGCCGCCAATCGTCACCGGCATGTCCGGACGATGCGTGATGACATCTAGAACGTAATGGCTGAATACGAGCGCACCCACGGTGAGGGCGCCGTCGCGGCCGCGACGGAACGCCAAGTACAACAACCCGAGCACCGCTGACCACACCAGCAGCATCACGAGACTGTGCGAGTAGGGATAGCTGACGAAGTTCAGCGGCGTGACGAGCGTGTTACCGGGATCGACTTCGACGATCTCGATGCCCATCACCACCAGCGTCGGCCACAGCAGGTCCGCGAACTGGCACGCCAGGAACAACGTGCCAAGGGACACGGCAGGTGCGACCCGTTTGGCGCCGAACGCCAGCGCGTAGTGACCAAGAAACATAGCTATGGCTTTGCGTGCTCGAGTATCAACCCCACGGCGGTGCCACGCTTGAAGCCTTTCCAGTAGGTGTGCTTTGCAGTGGGCTTGCCGTCCCGATCGACGGCGAACACGCCGTCCTTCCCGTTTGGTGTCACGTCGAGATACGCCTGCTTGGCGGCGTCGCCCTTGAGATGCAGATCGAAATACGCCGTCGCGAAGTGGTGAAAGATGTTGTTCATGCGAACGGTGTCCCACACCGCATCGGCGTAATGCGCGTACGAGTTCGGACGCGCCGGATCGGCGGTCGCATATGACTCGCGCGGTGCCGGATACGGCGCCGCGGCGTTGTGATTGGCGTTGATGAACGTCAGCAGGTAGCGTGGCGCGTTGACCGCGCCCTCGTAAATCGCGCGCACGCCGTGCTCGTATCCCGACACATCGTCCACGCTGCCGGCGACGAACATCACCGGCGTGCGGATACCCTTGAGACCTTCCGCATCCCAGAAACCGCCTTGCATGCCCCACGGCCCGATCGCAATGGCGGCCTTGATGCGTGAATCGCGCGATTTCTGGTAGTCCGGATTGGCAGCGCCGCGATGCTCCAGCAGCTGATTCGGCGGTAGGTTCTGAAACTTTGGCTTGGCACTGTAGCCGCCGCCAATCACGTTGACCACGCCGTAGCCACCCATTGAATAGCCGATTAGTCCGCTACGGCTCGCGTCGATCACGCCGGCGAACGGCTGTCCAGCGCCGCCGAGCCGATCCATCTCGTTGAGCACGAAGAGTTGATCGAATGCGCGGTTGTAGAGCGTGCTGGCGAAGTTCTGCTGATCGTCGTAGGTGCTGTCCTTGTGATCGATTGAGGCGGCCACATACCCCTTGCTGGCGAGGTTCTCGCCGATATGCGCCATCAGGAATCGGTTGCCGGGATACCCGTGCGAGATGATGACAAGCGGGAACGGCCCCTTCGCCGGCTGCGCGTCTCGAACGGCTTGCCCATGCAACGTGGCCAACACGGCCGGGTCGCGCGTGATGACTCGATACTCCCCGCCAGGCTTCTGTCCCGACTGCAGGGTCGCCGGATACCAGACTTCCAAGGTCAACGTGCGTTCGTAGCGCGCG
>DASVFC010000358.1:0-2638 GCA_036380235.1 Vicinamibacterales bacterium | reverse complement strand
CCAGCCGACGCCGAAGTGTGCGTCGAATGACGCTCCGGTCTCGAGAGCACCGGTGTCGCGGAACGCCGGCACGGGCACCTGGCAGACGCGTACGGCGTGGTCGCTGGTTTCGAGCGTTGCGTGCACCGGCTGATTCGGCGGCAGCGCCAGCTGAAACACCGCTCGTGTGCCCGGTGCGCCATCGAGCAATAACCGCGAACGTGCCGGATCGATCGCTGCCGTGCCTCGGCCGTTGATCAACACGTGACGCCAATCTGCTGGCGGGCCGCCGCCCTCGATGGTAATTTCCGCCGGCACCTGGCGGCCATCGACCGTCGCGTACCAGCCGCCTTCGGAGACGATGGGCGACACATCGACCGCCTGACCCGTCCGCAACACCGCGCACGGTGTTTCTCCGCGCAACTCAAACGCGATCGGCGATGCCGCGGCGCCCGGCTGTTGCGCATCGGTGAAATGCCATCGCGCCAGCACCCGGCCGCTTGGATTGATCACCGCTGTCACCATGCCGCGATCCGCGGCCGCCAGCACGTCATCACCCCACTTGATAATCGGCCCATCGTCATTTGATGAGGCGATCAATGGGCGTCCATCGAACTCCTGGGCCAGAGAGACGTTGCTGTCGTCCTGTTCGATATGGGCGCGTTCGTCGCCGTTCGACCACATCCAGGCTGCGAAATTCGCTGGCCGCGACGAGCGCAGTGCAACAGCGTCGGCCTCGGGCAGCCATTCCGCTGGAATCACCATTCCAGCAGTTGCGACGACGGTGACGGTGCCGTCGGGTTGTCGCGCGATCCATTCCTTGAATGGCTGCTGCGACAGCGATGTCGCCTCGAACCGCAGACCCTGCGCCCGTAGCCAGGGCACCGCTTCCTCCAGCGCGAATACATGGCGGACTTCGGCGGCCGCCGCCCTGACCTGGTTCACATCGCTCTGAATGAACTTCGGGCTTGGATCAGGATCATATTCGTTTGAGAAATCGAGGTAGTTCAGGATACGGGCCACAAAGTAGTTGTGCGCCACCACCGCGCTATCGGGCGGGAGCCGCGAATACAGCGCACGCAGTCCAGGGCCGTCGCCGGGCCGGCGCAGAGGCTCGATCGCCGGATAGATCGCGAACAGGTTCCAGAGCGGCAACGCCAGCGCCGCCATGGCAACGCCATTGACGAGACGATCGTCGTTTCTCATCGCGCGAACGATCGACTCGAGTGCGTACGCCGCGACCGGCCACAACAACACGATTACAGGGGTGATGAAGCCGACGACATCGCCCCACAGGTTCGCAATCATCGCGAGTGTGCCGGCGGCGCCGCCGGCGATGAGGAGAACGTCGGCAGGATCCTCCGAAGCGTTGGCGGCGACGCGCGCAGACGCAAAGACGGATCGCCACATTGCCAAGCCGATGGCGATGATGACGAGGATCACCGTCACGGTGCCCATGTGCACGCGCAGCCCGTCAAGCAGCATCGGCACCTCAATGCCGACCACCTTGTCTGCGGCCTGGTAGAAGCGGGCCCACGACACGTCGCGGGCAATGATCACGTCGTACACGCCCTTCAACGTGGTGGCGCGCGCCTCGAGATACGGAGCGCCCTGGACGGTCCGCAATGCGATGAACCCGTATTGCAGGACCCCAAGCGCGCCGATGATGGCCGCGATCCCGACGACGCGAGGTTTCAGCACGCCGCGATCCTTCGCGATGCCGTAGATCAGCGCCGCGGGCAGCAGACCCACGATAGTGAGGTGATTACCGAGGCCGGCGGCGAACACCGCGCAGGCGGCGAACAATCGCCACAGCGCCCTGGTCTGGGCCCACGCGATCAGCAGGTAGATGGTCCACGCTGACATCAACGCCGACAGCGTGTAGACCTCGGCGGTGATGGCGTTGCTCCACAACGGAAAGCCCGTCGCGCAGGCGAGCGCGGCAACGGCGGACATCAGTCGCCACACGCCGAGCCGGCGCGCCATCAGGAAGATGATCACGCACGAGAACACGCCGCAGACCGCTGAGAACAGGTTGACGCGATACGCGAGCGTGCCGAACGGCGGCCGGGTGAATAGATAGGTGGCGATCGTGTAGAAGGGATAGCCCGGCGTATGCGCGGTGCCCAGCACCTGGCCGAGGAACTGGAACTTCGGCGAGTCCTCCGTCCCGCCGACGTCGGGACGGAGAGTGACGAGATAAAGCGTGCCGGTCAGCAGGGCGATCGCAATCGCCCAGAACAGATCACTGCGGCTTACGCTTGGCAAAGTATGCGGCCCTGAGGGCGTCGACGAAGCGCTGGTCGACCAGCCCGGGCGGGTTGCCCTGGTAGTTCATCTTGTTTGCGGCGCGAAACTTATCGACGGCGGCGACCGTGTCGTCGTCGAACGTGCCGAAGTCGCGGTTGTAACTGCCCGACTGCTGTTTCAACTCGGCCAGCAGCTTGTCGGCGGCGGCCGGGTTGGTCTTGCGCAGCTCCTGAACCTTGGGTGAGTTGCCCGTTAACGGCGCATCCGGGAACGTTTGCAGCTGCGGCTTCCAGTAACCAAGCGCGTGCAGCATGCGATGCAGCTCGACGACGTCGGGGCCTTGGATCTTCGAGAAGGAGCGATAGCCAAGCCGGCGCGCGGTGGTGTAGTAAATGCGCTTCATCTCGCC
>DASVFC010000357.1:0-5925 GCA_036380235.1 Vicinamibacterales bacterium | reverse complement strand
AGGGCCAGGCGCTGATCGACGGCATCCTCGAAGTGGTCGATCGCCTGGGGCCACTGCACGTGTCGCTCGTCGGCGGCGAACCTTTGGTGCGTTATCGCGAACTCGATGTGGTTCTCCCGCGGCTGGCGGAGCGCGGTATCTACGTGCAGCTCGTGACGAGCGCCGTACGGCCCATTCCCGTTGAATGGGCCAGCATTCCACGGCTGCAGATTTGCGTATCGATCGACGGGCTGCAGCCGGAGCACGATCGCCGCCGCACTCCCGCCACTTACGAGCGCATCCTCAAGCACATCAACGGCCAGCAGGTCACCGTGCACTGCACGGTGACGAGGCAGCAGACGCAGCGCGAAGGTTACGTCGAGCAATTCGTCCGGACGTGGTCGGAGAACCCGAACGTGCGCTCGATCTGGATGAGCCTCTACACGCCGCAAGTCGGTGAGAAGTCCGAAGAATGCCTTGAGCCGGCCGATCGGCAGCGCATCGTCTCGACGCTGCGCGCGTTGCGCAAGGACTTTCCAAAGCTGCAGATGCCGGCGCCGCTGCTCGACGCGTATCTCGATCCGCCCGATTCCCCGGAGGAGTGTATCTTCGCGCAGACCACGACCTGCATCTCCGCCGACTTCGAGACACGCATTACGCCGTGCCAGTTCGGCGGCCGGCCAGACTGCTCTGCGTGCGGATGCATGGCATCGGCGGGCCTCGCCGCGGTCGGACGCCACCGGCTCGGCGGCGTCATTCCCATTGATGCGTTGTTCAGCGGCTCGATTCGAATCGGCGAAGGCGTGGACGGATTACGCCGCGCGGTTTACGGCTCCTTGAGGGACCAGAACGCCGCCTCGTAGCTCCACACGGTGAACGCGACGCGGCGGCCGTCCGGCGAAAAGGCCGGCTGGGTCTTGTGCGATCGATCGGTAGTCAGCTGCACCGGCGGTGTCTTCGCACCGACCGTCTTGACAAAAATTTGGAAGAAGCCGTCATTGGCCGGCGCCACAAACGCGACGTACTTTCCGTCGCGCGACACGCCGAGACCAGGAAAGTCGTGCTCGCTGTCGACGCGGTGCACGACCGCGGCGCGGCCCCCGGAGACGGGAACGGTGAAGATGACGTGCTTGCCCGGACCTGCTTTCGCGAGCGCGATCACCGACGCGCTGTCGGGCGTCCACTCGGCATGCCCCATCTCGGCGTCGAGTCCTTCGACTTTGATTTCGCGCAACTCAGACGTGACGGCGCCGGTGTCTTGATCGACGCCGATCGCGTACAGCACTGACGCACCGTCACTCTTGCGCGCGCCGTTCAACAACACCGAGCGGCCATCGGGCGACCATCGCGGCCAGCCGACTTCCGCACCGCGACCAAGAAACGTAATGCGCTTGTCTTCCGCCTTCGACGCCGCTTCAGCCGGACGCAGCCACACGTCGTCGGACATCTCCTTGTGTGAGTGGAACGCTATCCACTTCCCGTTCGGCGACCACGACATCGCCTGGTCTTCGGAGTCGGAGTTTTCTAGAACCTCGGACGGCGCTGCTAGCGGCAGCGGCCGGTTGATGTCGATGCTCCCGATGTCCTGCGCGATGTCCGGATACTTTGCATCGTCAACGACACGGCGCCAGGTGCCATATGTAAACGCAATCAGCGGCGTGGCCGGGTGATACGACGGCGTCTCGGATTGGAACGTCGTCAGTTGCCGCGTCGCTCCGCCTGCAATAACCGGGGACGCGGACTTTGCTTCGCCTGGCCCGAATGCCACGTCAGCAAGGTGCGTACGATACGTCTGCGTCTTGAAGACGACGGTGCCATCTTCCGCAACTGAAGGCGCGTAGGCGTCGCGGCTGAAGTTCGACAGTCGCCGCGATTGCCCGGTAGCGACCGTGGCAGCTCGCAACTCGACCATGCCGTTCTCGTTCGGCGTCGAGAAATACATCGTGCTGCCGTCAGGCGACAATGCCGTCGGTCCGACGGCCGGTCGATCGAGCCTCGGGAGTTTCGCCGGTGGCAGACGCCAGTCGTCGGCGAGCCGCTGTCGCCCGGGCTTACCAAGTTCGTACAACCACATGCGTCCGGACGGCGTCACGTCTTGCACGGCGATCTGCGAGTTGCCGGTCCAGGCGAGGAACCGAATCTGGCCCTCTCCAGGAGCGAGCGTCAGCGGTGCGCCGCCGCCAATTGGCATGACGCGAACGAAGCGGCCTTCGGCGTAGGCGAAGTGGCGGCCATCCGGGGAGATCGCGCCGACAGGATCGCGATAGCCGACAACACCGAATTGATGCGCGGTAGTGATGTAGGAAAGCGTCGGCAGTTGCGTCGGAGCGGACGACTGGGCCGGCACGCCGACCCACATCGATGCCACACCGCCGGCGATCAACGTCGTCAGGGCGATCGCTCGATTCATGCGCGCATTGTATGGCCGATCAGGGAAAGTGAATCACCGTCACCGGGTCGGGTCGATGCGCGCGGTGCGTGCGGGCGCTACCGGAGGGGAGCCAGCGCTCTCCGGCCAACAGGGCGTTCAACGAGGCAAACTTTCCGATCTCGGCAAACTGCTGAAAGACAAATGGCGCACCTTCGGCGGCGAGCGTGTGCGCCGTGTCGGCGACGTGGAAGTGCAGGTGCGGTCCGATCGAGCTGCTGCCCGATGATCCCAGGCGCGCAATGACCTGGCCGCGAGCAACGCGATCGCCAGCCTTCACCGCGACGCTGCCCATCTGCAGGTGTTCGTAAAACGCGACGCGGCCACCGCCGAGATCGAGCGCGATGTGATTGCCGGGCGCGAGTTCGAGCGTGATCGGCGGCGGTGTGGCGTCCGTCACGCCGTCCACCGCAATCGCGATGGTGCCATCGGCGACGGCGAGCACGTCGGTACCGAAGCCGTTGGCGTCGGCGGCGCGTTTCTCCGGCAGCGCGCCACCCTGCGGATGCGCAATGAAGTCGATCGCGAAACGTCCCGGGATACGCGCGCGGCCGTCGACGGTATAGACGGCGGTGCGGTGACCGCCTTTCAACAACGGATCGTAGATGGCGACCCATGGACCGCCGCGGAGTGGCGGCCCGATCTCAACAGCGGTCATCGTGATCCGCGACGCGCCGCCGATGACCTGCGCCGACACGGTGACGCCGGCACGGGTGACGTCGACGTCGACGACGTGGATCAGCCGGCCTGACGGTGTTGTGACTGTCGGGAGCGTGAGCCAGAAGTGAACGATCGCGCGCATCCCCGGCCCCAACACCTCCGGCGTCGCGTAGTCGTTGCGCAGCCCGGGCCGGGTGATGCGGCGGGCCAGGTCGGCGCCCTCGTAACGGGCCAGCTCGGTGCCGTCATCATCGCGGACGGCAACGGCGCGAATCGTGATGTCCGCCTGTTGAAAGTTGGTGACGTGCAACTCGTGAACCAGTTGGGTTCGCCCGGCTTGCTGAAACAACGCCGCGCCGCCAGGCACGGCGAGATCGACCGACTGGACGAGGGGCGCCGGCTGCGCGAGAGCGATCACCATCGCCAGCGCCACGACGGCGACATTCAGCATGCGTGAATTATCTCAGTGGAAGTCGTGCGAGTCGATGGCTGCTTCGTCCGGGAAGCCATCGAGCTTCGACAACCGCTCCGCCTTGATCGACGTGGTGCCATCGAGGTTCTGCAGCACGCCTTCGACGAGCAGGAACGACGATTCGACCACCACCAGGCGATCGGCAGCATACAAATCGGGACGAATGATGATGTTGGCGATTCCGGTTTCGTCTTCGAGCGTGAGGAACACGAACCCTTTCGCCGTGCCCGGACGCTGACGCGTGATCACCATGCCGGCGGTACGAACCCTGCGGCCCGATTTCGTTTTCGGCAGTGCAATCGCCGGCAGCACGCCGCGCATCGACAATTCCTGGCGGCGGAAGGTCAAAGGATGCGGACCGACGGTCAAACCGGTTCCCGAATAGTCGGCCACGAGCCGCTCAGAAACAGTCATCTCTTCCAGCGGGGACACTCCCGGTTCCAGGGGTTCCAAGGGGTTCCATGGGTTGGGTTCTCGGTTCAGGGGGTCGAAGAGTTCTCCGGTTGGTCTGATCGCGCGTTCGACTTGCCACATCGCGGAGCGGCGATCGTGGCCGAGTGAATTGAGCGCGCCGATTTCGGCGAGCATTGCGATTTCGTCGCGGCGGATATTCACGCGGCGCACGAGATCGTCGATCGAGGTGAAGCGTTGCGTTTGCGGAATCCAGGAATGCGAACAGACGTTACAGAAGCAGCCTTCAGTCGTCGGCCGCCGGCCGTCGGCCGTGCGCTCGATCATCGACTCATCGTCGCACCCGCACTTCGGGCATCGGTAGCCCGTGCTGACGGCGGACGGCGGAAGGCCGGAGGCAATCTGTTTGCCGACATCGGCGCGCAAGCCGCGCACGTAACGCAAGCCAAGTCGTACGGCGCCGTTCTGTTCGACGGTGCAATCCCAGTCCGACACCTGCACGTCGATCGGATGGAACACCACGCCGCGCCGCTGCGCATCCTTCACCAGCGTGGCGGGATGGTAAAACCCCATCGGCTGGTTGTTGAGCAGCGCGGCAAAAAATGCCGCCGGGTAATGCACCTTGAGGTAGGCACTGGCATACGCGAGCAGCGCGAAGCTGGCGGCGTGCGATTCGGGAAAGCCATACAGCGCGAACGAGGTGATCGACAGCACGATCTTGTCGGCGACCTCGCCGGTGATGCCGTGCTTCGCCATGCCCTCGCGCAACAGGCCTTCGAGCTGCTTCATGCGCTTTTCCGATCGCTTGAAGCCCATCGCGCGGCGCAGATCCTCGGCCTGGCCGCCGGTGAATCCGGCCACCGCCATCGCCATCCGCAGCAGCTGCTCCTGGAACAGCGGCACGCCCAGCGTCCGCTTCAGGATCGGCTCGAGCAGCGCATGATCGTAAGTGACGGGCTCGCGGCCGGCGCGTCGGTTCAGATAGGGATGCACCATCTGCCCGACGATCGGCCCCGGACGAATCAGCGCCACCTCGACGACGAGGTCGTAAAACTTCTCCGGGCGCATGCGCGGCAGCGTCGCCATCTGCGCGCGCGACTCGACCTGGAACACGCCGATCGTTTCAGCGGCGCGCAACATCTGATAAACCTGCGGATCGTCGGGAGGAAGTGATGCGAGCGTCACTTCCGGGAACCGGGAACCGGGAACCGGGAACGGTTCGTCCGTCTGTCGGCTCCCGGCTCCCGAGAACCGTTCTTCCGGCTCCCGGCTCCCGGCTCCCGAGAACCGTTCTTCCGGCTCCCGGCTCCCGGCTCCCCGCTCACGGCTGTTTATGAGCGTCAGCGTATCCTGCAGCACCGCCATCATGCCGAGACCGAGCAGGTCGACCTTGATCAATCCCATGTCGGCGCAGTCTTCCTTGTCCCATTGCACGACGACGCGGCCCGGCATGCTGGCGTTTTCGAGCGGCACCACCGATGACAGCTCGCCCTGGCACACCACCATGCCGCCGGAATGCTGGCCGAGATGCCGCGGCAGATCCTGCATCTGCCGCCACAACTCCGCGAAGTGGCGCACGCGCGGCTCGCTGGCGGCCATGCCGACCTCGGCCAGCTTCTTCGCCAGCGTCTCGTCGGGATCGATGTATTCGAACTGGTGCATCACGCGCGCCAGCCGATCGATCTGGCCTTCGTCGAGTTCGAGCGCCTTGCCCACCTCGCGCGCGGCGCTCTTACCGCGATAGCTGATCACGTTGGCGGTCATCGCCGCGCCGTGCTGGCCGTACTTCTGATAGACGTGCTGAATCACCCGCTCGCGGCGATCGCCGCTGGGCAGGTCGAGATCGATGTCGGGCCACTCGCCGCGTTCTTCGGAGAGAAACCGCTCGAACAGCAGCTCCATGCCGACCGGATCGACGGCGGTGATGCCGAGGCTGTAACACACGGCGCTATTCGCCGCCGAGCCGCGGCCCTGC
>DASVFC010000356.1:0-5718 GCA_036380235.1 Vicinamibacterales bacterium | reverse complement strand
TGATGGCCGGCGTTCGCCTGTCGACCAGCGTCGAGCCCGAGCGGCTCGTCAAGACGCACTGCTGCTTTTGCGGCCAGCAGTGCGGCATTCAGCTGAAAGTTCGGGACAACGAAGTGATCGGCTTCGAGCCCTGGGAGGACTTTCCGTTCAACCGCGGAATGCTGTGCCCGAAGGGCGTCAAGCGCTACCTGCAGGGATCGCATCCCGATCGCCTGCTGACGGCGCTGGCGCGCGATCCCGCCGCGCCGGGCGGCTTTGCGCCGATGCCGTACGCCGAGGCGATTCGCCGCACCGCGTCCGAGATTGCGCGGTTGCAGCAGGCGCACGGCGCGGCGTCGATCGGCGTGCTCGGCGGCGCCAGCCTGACCACCGAGAAGACCTACCTGCTCGGCAAGTTCGCGCGCGTCTGCCTGAAGACGCCGTACATCGATTACAACGGGCGGCTGTGCATGGTCAGCGCCGGCGCCGCCAACAAGAAGGCGTTTGGCGTCGATCGCACGACCAACCCGTGGGCCGACATGATCGGCGCCGACGTGATTTGGGTCGCCGGGTCGAACGTCGCCGAGTGTTCGCCGATCACGACCAACTACCTGTGGCAAGCACGCGAGCACGGCGCGCGCATCATCGTGCAGGATCCCCGGCTTACGCCGATCGCGCGCACGTGCGATTTGTTCCTGCCGGTCAAGCCCGGTCGCGACGCGGCGCTGTTTGCCGGCGTATTGCGGATGATGATCGAACAGAACTGGATCGACCGCGAATTCATCGACCGAATGACTGTCGGATTCGACCAGGTCGACGCCTATTGCCGCGACTGGACCCTGGACAAGACCGCCGAGGTCACCGGCGTTCCGAAAGCGTCGCTCGCGCGTGCCGCTGAGATGTGGGCGACGCCGCGCACGGGATTCCTGCTGCACGCGCGCGGTATCGAACATCACTCCAACGGGGTGCAGAACGCGCTTGGCTCGATCAACCTGGTGCTCGCCACCGGACGGATCGGCCGGCCCCACTGCGGCTACGGCACAATCGTCGGCCAGGCCAACGGGCAGGGCGGACGCGAGCACGGCCAGAAGTGCGATCAACTCCCAGGCTGGCGCGACATCTCAAATCCGGAGCACCGCAAGTACATCGCGGGCGTGTGGGGCATCAACGAGGCCGACCTTCCCGGCCCCGGTGTGGATGCGTATGAGATGTTTCGCAAGATCGACGCCGGGGAAATCAAGGGCCTGATTGCCATCTGCTTCAACCCCAAGGTCTCGCTACCCGACAATCACTTCGTCACGCGTTGTCTCGACAAGCTCGAGTTCTTCGTGTCGATCGACTTCTTCCTCAACGATACGGCGCGGCACGCCGACATCGTGCTGCCCGGCAGCCTGCACGAAGAGGACGAGGGCCTGGTCACGCAGGTCGAAGGTCGCATCATCAAGGTCAACAAGGCGGTCGAGTGCCCCGGCGAGGCACGGCAGGATTGGCGCATCATCCAGGACATCGCGCGCGCCCTCGATCGGCCGCGCGGGTTCACGTTCAACGGGCCGCGAGAGATATTCGAGGAGTTGCGCGTCGCCAGCAAAGGCGGCGTGGCCGATTATTCCGGAGTCACCTACGAGAAGGTCGAGCAGCAGCTTGGCGTTTTCTGGCCTTGCTATGCCGAGGATCCGAAGACCGGCGCGCCGATCGATCACGCGGGCACGCCAAGGCTCTTCGAGCCGGGCAGCTACAACCCCATCGCCAAGGGCGCCGGGCCGTTCTACTTCCCGGACGGGCGCGCGCGCTTCAACATTGCCGATTATCGTCAGCCCGTGGACGACGCGAGTGAAGAGTTCCCGGTCTTCCTGACCACCGGCCGCGTGGTGAGCCAGTTCCTGTCGGGCACGCAGACCCGGCGCATCGGTCCGCTGGTCAAGCAATATCCCGAACCGCGCATCGAGATGCACCCGCGTTTGGCGGAGCGGCTGCATATTGCCAACATGGAATGGGCAACCGTCGAGACGCGCCGCGGGTCGATCACGTTGCGGGCAATGCTCGTGACGACGATCCGCCCGGATACGGTGTTCATTCCGTATCACTGGGCCGGCAGGAAGAGCGTCAACCAGGTGACCGTGGCGGCGCAGGATCCGATCAGCAAGATCCCGCAATACAAAGTGTGCGGTTGTCGCGTGCGCAAGGCCTCTGCGCCACCCGACTATGACGGTGTGCTGGAGCCGCAACAGTGAAGCCGGAGCACCTGCATTTCTTCGTCGATCCGAGCCGCTGCATCGGCTGCGAGGCCTGCGTGCAGGCGTGCAGCGAATGCGATACCCATCGCGGTGAATCGATGATTCATCTCGAATTCATCGATCGCTCGGAAAGCGTGCAGACCGTGCCGGTGGTCTGCATGCACTGCGAGCAGCCGACGTGCGCCGAAGTGTGCCCGGCCGATGCGATCAAGCGCACCGGCGACGGGGTGGTGCAATCGGCGCGCAAGCCGCGCTGCATCGCCTGCGGTAACTGCGTGGTCGCCTGCCCGTTCGGCGTCCCCGAGGTCTATGACGATCGCAAGCTGATGATGAAGTGCGACATGTGTTACGACCGCACCAGCATCGGCAAGAAGCCGATGTGCGCCACGGTGTGCCCGAGCCAGGCGCTGTTCTACGGCACCGCCGAGGAGATCAGGCTATTGAGGCCGATGTCGGCGCCGACCAATCGCTTTCAGTTCGGCGCCCAGGTGATCACGACACGCGTCTTCGTGATGGGCCCGAAGGGGCTGGTGACGCTGACGCCGCTGGTCGACGTCACCGCCGCCCTCGACGATGGGCCGCGCGCGTCACGATTGACGATGACGACCGCCGGCGACGCCTTCGCGGAAGTGGAGATCTAGGATGGCAACGCCCGTTCCAGAACGCGACAGCATTTCACTCCCCCCGGACGGCCGTCCCCTCGACGAGCAGCCGGCCTGGCGGCAGGACTTTCCGATCGACTGGCCGCAGGATCAGTACGTCGAGCGCCGCGACTTCGTGAAGTTCCTGACGCTCACCAGTTTTGCTTTCGTGTTCGGACAGCTGTGGATCGCGGGCAAGAGCTGGATGCGCCAGCGCGAGCCGGCACCCGGCGCACGGCGCATTGCGTCGCGGCACGATCTTGCGATAGGGCAGTCGCTGGTGTTTGACTACCCGCATCAGCACGACTCCTGCGTGCTGGTCCGCGTCGCCGACGCCGAGTTCGTGGCGTTCAGCCAAAAGTGCACACACCTGTCGTGCGCGGTGATACCGAGGCCCGGCGAAGGCGTTCTGCATTGCCCCTGCCATGAAGGCGTGTTCGATTTGCGAAGCGGCCGGGTCCTGGCGGGGCCACCGCCGCGCCCGCTGCCGCGCATCACGCTCGAGATTAGCGGTGACGACATCTACGCTACAGGCGTGGAAACGCGGACCGTGTGATGACGAAGCGAACGTTCACGCGCGCGCAACGCACGCCGATCGTGCAAGGTATGCTGGCGTTCGTGTTGATTCTGGTCGTGCTGCAGCTCTGGCTGCTCACCGCGACGATGAACGCCTACCTCGGCGGTGACGACGCGATCGTAGTACCTGCAGCCATCGCGAGCGTTGCCTGTTTCGCGCTCAACGTCGGGTTGCTGCGCTACCTGCGCCGGCTCGACCAGCAACGCTGATCTTCAGCCAAACGGCTCCGCCGCGACCGCCAGGTGCACGACGACCGGCGCCTGACTGGCAGCATGTATGCGACCAGCGACGACAAAGCGCTTCACTGGCCTGATTTTTGTTCTGTCATCCGACATGACTGCCACCGCGATTGCCACTGTCAGGAATTACGGCCGGGAAACACGCGTCCTGGCTCCATCACCTCGGAAAAATTCGACTCCGGCGCCGGAAAAAATCCCGAGGCGGGCTCTGGTGGTGGACGACGAGCCGCTCATCCGCTGGTCGGTCGCCGAAACGCTGACGGCCGCGGGCCTCAGCGTCATGCAAGCCGCCGACGCGGCGTCGGCCTTGCGCATCATTACCAACGAGGAGCGGCCCTTCGATGCGATCGTGCTCGATCTGCGGTTGCCTGACATGCGCGACCTGTCGCTGCTCGGCACGTTGCGCCAACTTCAGCCTCGCGCGGCCATCGTACTGATGACCGCCTTCGGCACAGACGATGTAGTGGAACGTGCCATCGCGTTGGGGGTGCAGAACGTGCTGCAGAAACCGTTTGAGATGGATCAGCTCGTCGAGGCCGTCGACGGTGCCACGAACTGAGGCATCGAGCCGCCGGGCGGCTCACTCCTGTGCTGCAGAGGGGCCGGCGCGGCGGTGCGCGTGACCGCGTTTGTGAGCGATTGTTCTTTGAGGTCTGCGCTTGTCACGCGGCTAGCGACCAGCTCGTAAATTTTCCCCGCGCGTGAGAAAATTGTCCCCATCCTTCGAGAAAGCCCGCGGAATATCGCGGTGACGGCGGGCCCGTCACTTGCACTGTAATCATCATGCACTTGCGTATTGCTCTCTTCGCTCTGCTGCTTCCAGCACTTGCTCACGCTCAGGCTTACGCGCCGGCAGGCTGGACCGACGATCTCAAGCTGCGCGAACTCGCCGACAGCAACCCCGACCCAAAGGTCGTCGAGGTCACGCTGGTCGCGAAGTTCGCCGAAGTGGAGATCGCCGAGGGCAAACGCGTGAAGGCATGGACTTACGACGGCGGCCTGCCGGGCCCGCTGATCAAGACGCGGGTCGGCGATCGCCTGATCGTCCATTTCAAGAACGAGCTCGATGAGCCGACGACCGTGCACTGGCATGGCGTCCGCGTGCCGATCGAAATGGACGGCGTACCGGAGGTCTCGCAGCCGCCGGTGAACAAGGGCGAGACGTTTACCTACGACTTCGTGGTCCGTGATGCAGGTTTGTACTGGTATCACCCGCACGTGATGTCGGCCGCGCAGGTCGGCTATGGCTTGTATGGGCCGCTCCTCGTCGAGGATCCCGACGATGGTGTCGGGATCGCCGATCAGGCAACGCTGGTGCTGAGCGACATCGGGTTCAATTCGAAGGGCGAGCTCGAACCCGCCGACAGCGGCGGCTCCGCGGGCATGGTGTTCGGGCGCGAGGGCGGTTACGTGCTGGTCAACGGCCGTCATCGTCCGGTGTTAAAGGCGCGCTCGGGCGCACCGCAGCGCTGGCGCATCGTCAATGCCGCGAAGAGCCGATTCTTCTATCTCGACATGGACGGGCAGGAGTTCACGGTGATTGGGTCGGACGGCGGCATCCAGGAGACGTCGACCAAGACTGACATCCTGCTGATCACGGCCGGCGAGCGCGTCGATGTGATCGTGACGCCGAAAGGCAAGGCCGGTGAGCCGTTGCCGCTGCGAGCGATGCTGTATAACCGCGGTTATGGCAGCGTCGAGTATCGTAGCGTCGAAGAGTTGCTGACGATCGAGTTCACCAACGAGGCGCCGGTAACGGCCAAGCCGATCACCATCTCGCGCTCGATGGCGGTGCCGTCAACTGAAGGCGCCACGCCCGTGGACATGGTTCTGACGCTGCCGCCGATGCAGAATAACAAGTCAGAGTTCCGCATCAACGGCGTGCCGTGGTGGAAGGCGAAGCCGTTCCTGGCCAAACTCGGAGAGAAACAGGTCTGGACCGTGAAGAACGATTCTGACTGGGATCACCCCTACCACCTGCACGGCTTCTTCTTTCACGTGCTCGACGAGAAGGGGGAGCCGGTGCGGCCGCTGGCGCTCAAAGACAC
>DASVFC010000355.1:0-3145 GCA_036380235.1 Vicinamibacterales bacterium | reverse complement strand
TGCAGTGCCGAGACCGAATCCAAACAATAGAGCAAGACAAGTCGTTCGAGTTGTAGTCATACGAATATCGCCGGTTGCGGTTTAAAGCGTACTACACCTCGGCTTGAGTCCTGGGCTTGCGTGTCCAGCCCTGGGCTTGGCGGACCGGCGTGCGTCCTGTATTGCATCCCGACCCGTCCTGACGTGCTCGTTCGACACCGAGTAGCACGCGGTACTCATCGGCCACGGCATCTCACCGGGCCACTTTAAGAAATCCGAGCACAGCCCCCGTGAACGCCACGGGATTCTGGCGTGGTGATCCATGGCCGGCCCGTGGGATCACCGTTACAGTGCCGCCTTTCAAGGACGCGAGATGCTCCGCCAGCATGCGATGCAACGCGTCGGTATGTTCGCCTCGCACCACCAGCATCGGCACCGGCAGGCGCCGTACCGCGTCACGATCCAGATTCGGAAACGGATCGGACGAGGCCGTCACGGCGCGGAAGAAATTGGCATTCTGCATCACCACCTGCCGCCGTTCCGCCGGCAGGCGATCGAAGGCTCCAGCGCCGTCGAATTCATCGATCAACAGGCGCAGCGCCTCAGCATCGTTGCCCGCAACAAACGCCCGTCCCGCCCGCCGATGCACGTTGTTCATGAAGTGCTCGTACAGCTCCTTGCCACCGGGCAATTGGTGGGCCCATTCCAGGACCGGCGGTTCGGCCAGGACCAGGCTGCGAACCTGAGTAGGCCGCTCGAGCGCAAACATCAGCGCCGTAAGCGCGCCGTATGACGTGCCAACCAGATGCACCGGCCCCAGCTTCCGCGCGGCCACGAATGCCGCGAGATCCTGCGCGTCAACACGTGCGGAGTGATCCGGCTGGATTGGATTGTTATTCGGGTAATGATGGCGACGGCTATATGGGATCGCCCGAAAGTAGCGCGACAGCTCTGGCAGGTGCGCGTCCCACGCGCGGTAATCGCCTTGCCCCCCGTGCAGCAAGATCATCGGCTCGCCGGCGCCGCGTTCGACGTAATGCAGCGTCACGCCGCCGACATTGACAGGTTGCGGCGTGACCTGTACTGCCGCGGCCGCGAGCGCAACGAGCACGGCAAGGCGAATCATGAATCAGAACGAGTCGCGCTGGTCGAGGTCGAGCACGGTGCGCAGCAGCACGTTAGCGCCGTTGGCGCAGTCCTGCCACGTCGTCAGTTCCTTCGGTGAATGGCTGATCCCCGCCACGCTGGGCACGAAAATCATTCCCATCGGCGCGATCTTCGCGATCTGCTGCGCGTCGTGCCCGGCACCACTCGGCAGCCGCAGCGTCTTGAGGCCCATTGCTTCGGCGGAACGGCCGATGGCGTCTTGCACGCCCTTGGTGGCAAGTGCGGGAACGTTGGTGCTGGCTAGCATGAACGTGATCGTCGTGTTCGTCTGCTTCGCGATCGCCGCGCCGCGCGACTTCACCGCGTCGCCTAGCTCGCGCAGCACCTGATCCGACAGATCACGGAACTCGACGCTCATCGTCACCTTGCCGGGAATCACGTTCGGCGAATTCGGCTCCACCTCGATGCGCCCCACGGTTCCGACCTGCCGGCCCTTGCGGGCCTGCGCGAGCTCGCGCACGGCCAGGGTCAACTGCGACGCCGCAACCAGCGCATCCTGGCGCTCGTTCATCAACGTGGTGCCGGCATGATTGGCGAACCCCTGGATAACAACGTCATATCGATGAATGGCGACGATGCCCTCGACGATGCCGATCGGGATCTTGGCCTTGTCGAGCGTGCCGCCCTGTTCGATGTGGAGCTCGACATACGAATGCCACGTGCCCTTGCCGCGGACCGCGGTTTCGATCTTGTCCGGGTCGCCGGCGATGCGGCGGATCGCGTCAGCGCGCCTGAGCCCGTTCCACGTGCGATCCATGTCGCCGGCCTGCAGATCACCGGCAACGATGCGGCTCGCCGCGGTGCCGATGCCGAAGGCGGTACTTTCCTCATGGGCCCACAACACCATTTCGAGCGGATGACGCGTTTGGATCTTGGCCGCCTGCACCGCCTGCAGCACTTCCAGTGCCGCGAAGGTGCCCAGGTCGCCGTCGAAATTGCCGCCACCGGGCACGGAATCAATGTGCGACCCGAAGAGGATCGCCGGCCGCTTGGGATCGCCGCCAAAGCGCGCGTAGATGTTACCGGCCGCGTCGATGCGCGGCGCGATCTCCGCCTGCTTGATCTCGTCGATGATCCACGCGCGCGCCGTCAGGTCGGCAGTCGAATACGCCACGCGCGACACGCCGTCGGCGAACGTGCCGCCGGGCGGGCGACCGTGATAACTCAAGCGCTCGAGACGATTGCGCAGCCGCGCTGCGTCAATCGACGGACTGCCCTTTGCAGCAGCGGCGGGTTGCGTGGAACGGCGAGCAAATGCTGGCGTGGCCGTCACCGCGGTGGCGGCCATGGAGAGAAATGAGCGTCGGGTAATCAAAGTTATTGTTGCCGTTCGACGATCGTGCCCCAGAAGCCGATCATCATTTCTTCCCATGTTTGATCGCCCCAAGTGACGACCTTCGTGGGATCGGGATTGAACTTGTTCTGCGGCGAGTTGTCGAAGTGCGCGATCACTTCGATCTCGGTGCCCTTGGGGAAACGCTTCGCTTCCTTCAACTGGTAGGTGATCTGCCAGTTGAAGTCGTAGTTCGGGACCGCCAGCAAGGTTTCGGTGCGGCCGTCCGGGTATTTGGCGACATACGTCATGTCCTTGCCTCGCATGTGCATGTGCGGCGTGAACGACGTGATGACGGTGTCTTGCTGCAGCACGCGGGTGGCGCGCACTTCGTGCGCCGGCGCGCCGGCGGGAATCTTGAACTGGAAGTTCATGGCGCTGCCGCCGCGCTGCTGCCACTGCGGCGGCTGCTTGGCGAACACCACGCCGACCTGCGTCTTGTCGACGGCGGCTTCGCCGTTGGTGGTGTAGTGCATCTGCAGCACGATGTCGGAATTGGCGGCGAGCAGTCGGCCCACACCCGGCTCGAACACCACGCCCGGCTTGTTGGGCGTGACGCCGCCGATGTTGCCCGGCCCCAGCGCGCCCTGTTCGGTGATTGGCGCGCCAGCCGGCACGGTGAACGCAATCACGTGATGGACGTGCGCGCGTGCCTGCGGCTTGATC
>DASVFC010000354.1:0-2505 GCA_036380235.1 Vicinamibacterales bacterium | reverse complement strand
GACGGCGGCCGGACAGGGTCTGGCTCGCGATCTTTTCGAGGGCGTCGCTGGACGCGCGCCGTTGCCCGTCGCGCGCCTTGCGATTGCAGCCGCCGCCTTCGCCTTGTTCCTGGTCTTCGTTCGCATCTTGTCGTTGGCGTGGGCGTTCCTGCGCCTCTATGATTTCCGGCTCGCGCGCGTCGGCGAGGACCTGCGCACCGAGTACGGGTTGTTTACGAAAGTGGCCACGACTATTCCGGTGCGGCGCGTGCAGGCCATCACCATTCACGTGGGTCCGCTGCAGCGGTGGCTCGAGCGGGCGTCGGTCACCGTTGCCACCGCCGGCGGCGCGGGTGGTGATTCTGCGACGCAGGGGCGCGAGCGGCTGGCGCCGTTGATCCGCGAGCGCGCTATGCCGGACCTGCTGCGCGAGATTGTTCCCGGCTTCGATCTGGACGCCGTCGAGTGGCAGCCCGTCCATCCACACGCGTTCGCGCGCGCGATTAAGCCGTCGCTTATTTTCTCGACGCTCATCACGCTGATCGCATCGCTCTTCCTTGGCGTGGGCGCGATGGGCCTGGCAATGGTGCTGCTGACCTGGTCGGCCGTCAGCACGCATCTGCGCGTGAAGCATCTTGGCTGGGCGGAACAGGAAGACGTGGTGATGATGCGCAGCGGCTGGCTGTGGCAGAGCATCACCCTGGCGCGCGTCAACAAGATCCAGGCGGTGACGATGCAGGAATCGCCATTCGATCGAAGGGCGGCGATGGCGGCTGTGAGGGTTGATACGGCGGGTGCCGGCGAGCTCTCGCATCGCGTCGCTATTCCCTATCTCGATCGCGATGTCGCAGCGAACCTCGCCCAACGTCTTGCGGGAGCGGCGGCGAACGTTGCGTTCCGCTGGTAGGCCCGGCAGTCAGGGGCAGTTACCGGATCGCCAGCCGTTTCGGCCCGGAGCGATTGTTCACCGATCCCCGGCCCAGAAGCGTATGCTCGCGGCACCATGCGACGACATCACGCGGCTCTCTTGCTGATCCTCGGCGCCATGGCGGGCGCTGCCTGTAACTCATCGCCGGTCACGGCGATCACGCCAACCGCGCCCACTTCTCCGGTTGGCACCGCGTCGCCGGCGTTGTCGACGGGCGTCGCCATCAGCGGCAAGGTCTACGACACTGGCAATCGTCCAATTGGCGGCGCCACCGTTGAAGTGCTCAACGGCCCGAGCGCCGGACTCAGGACCACGTCGATGATCGATGGCGGGTTCAATCTCTCCGGCGAGTTCACGGCCGACACGCAATTCCGCGCCACGCGCGAAGGGCACGAGCCCGACGTGAAGAACCTGACGCCTTATTGCGAGCGCTGCAACCCGCACCACTGGGTCTTCTTCGCGCTCGGGCTGCCGCAGGCGCCGGCCGATATCGCCGGTGATTACACGGTGACCATCACGACTGCTGCGACGTGCACCACCCTGCCGGGCCACGCACGGCAACGGACCTTCACCGCCACGCTGGTGCCGACGCCGGATCAGCCGACGCGCGCCATCACGCGCTTCCGCGCCATGGTCGCCGGGGCCAACATCGTTCCGATCGTGGCTTGGGAAGGTTTATGGTTCAACGTCGCCGGTGATTACATCGAGCTCGTGACCGGCGACCTCCACGGCCAGCCGGGCATCGTCGAACAGACGGACGTGAACGCGTATTTCACCGTGGACGGCATCGCCACCACCACGCTCAGCGCAAGCGGCGCAACGAAGATCGAGATGGCGCTGGATGCGCAGATCGTGCACTGCGAGTTGAAGTCTGGCGAGCTGCCGCTCGGCGCCGACGGCAGGTTCTCCTGCCCCGCGAGCCGCGCCGTCACGAGCACGGTATGCAGTTCGCGCAATCACCAACTCGTAATGACGCGCCGTTAAACCGCGCTCGCAAATTCATAACCCACGAACCAAGGAACCCTGGAACCTTCGAAACTTGAACCCTTGAAACCGTGGAACCCAGGAACCCAACCCTTGGAACCTTTGGAACCTGTGGAACCTGTGGAACCGTCTTGTCCGGTTGAGCTTGCGTTTATATCCGCATGACGATCATGCTGGGCAAAATTTCGGAGGATCCTTGGCGAAAAAATCCCCTACCCGCAAGCGAGCAACGAAGTCGAAGGCACGCAAGACCAGCAGCAAACCAGCCAGGCGCATGGCGAAGAAGGCGAAGACCCAGAAGCGCAAGTCAGCGAAGCGGGCGCAGCCGAAGGCCGCGAGGAAAAAGGTCGCTGCCCGCGCAGCGGCTACTCGGAAGCGCAAACCGGAGCAGAAAAAGTCGAACCTCGAGATGGCGGCCTCGATCGCTCGCGGCGCTGCGGCTACTGCGGTTGCGGCGATCACGCAGCGCCTGCCGTGGTCGAAGGATGTCAACGATCCGATCATGCTCCTCGAAACCGATCACCGCCGATTTGAGAAGCTGCTCGAAGAAGGTGAGAAATCCACCGAGCGCGCGAAGAAGGGCCGCCGCGAGATCCTCGATGCGTTGGCGATGG
>DASVFC010000353.1:0-5219 GCA_036380235.1 Vicinamibacterales bacterium | reverse complement strand
AGTATTCGGGCAAATGGGCTAAAGCCCACCAAAGCGCCGCATGCGGCGGCGGTCCGGGCGTTTCGGCCACAGTTGCACCGATGCCATTGTCGGCTTTGGCGCATCCGACGACCACTCATGCGCGCAATCCCGGCAACGCAGCCTGACCACGATCACCCCGGGCCGCTCGCAAGTGCCTGCGGCGTAAGGCCACCCCGTGGTGCCGTGACATTGCGGACAATGATCCGGGTACGAAGGCTTGTTACTCGTCATAGTGGCACCCATAAGGTTGCGCGGGGGGACGAGAACGACGTTAACGCCTCGGGGGGACGAAACAAAATCGGGAGTAGCGAGGAGGCCACGGCGCGGCCCCCTCACCTAGCGGAATTCTTAGAACAGGTTGGTCGCTACAGGATTCCTGCACGCCGTGGCGAGGTTGTTCAGTGCGGTTTCCACCAGCTTGCGCGAGGTACCGATGTTCATGCGCATGTGGTTTTCGCCACCCTTGCCATACGAGGCGCCCTGATTGAGGTGCACGCGCGCCGTCTTGACGAAGTAGCGCTCGACCATCTGTTCAGGCGTGAGGGCCGCTGCATTAGCCGGCTTGGTGCGATTGTAGTCGTCGGCCAGCTTCTTCGAGTTGATCTTCTCGGCCACGCCGCTGACGTCGAGCCACGTCAGGTAAGTGCCCTCGGCGCGATGCACTTTGATCATCGGCGCGATCTTGTCGTTGACGAAGTTGACCACGAGGTCGTGCGTCCCGTGGACGTACTCATTGGCGGCGCGCAGCCACTCCTGCCCCTCCGTGATCGCCGCGTAGTTGGCAAGGATGCCGAGCGTGTTGAGATCGGCGCGGTGATGATAGCGGACACGCTCCATCAGCGCCGGATTCGTCGAGTGGTACCACGCCACCTTGTGCGCAGCGAGGCCGAAGGACTTGCTTGCCGCCTTGAACGTGATGCTGTTGTCGACGATCGCCTTGTTCGGCAGGCTGGCAAACGGCGTGTACTTCTGGCCCTTGCTGACCCAGTCGCAGTGAATTTCGTCAGCCAGAACAACCACCCGGTGCTTGAGGCAGATCTCGCCGATGCGCGTCAGGTCTTCGGGCGACCAGCAATTGCCGGTGGGGTTCTGCGGATTGCACAGGATGAACGAGTGCGTATCGAGGCTGATGCGGCGCTCGAAGTCGTCGAAGTCCATCACGAACTTGCCGTTGACGAACTTCATCGGGCTTTCTTCGCCCTTGGTGTCCGACGCCGTGAGATCGGAATAGAAGCCGTTGTAGGTCGGCGTCTGCAGCAGCACCTTCGACCCGCGCGGCGAAAACGCCTTGAGCGCGGCGATCAGCGCCGGGTGGACGCCATTCGACAGCACGATCGTCGATGGTTCGATCGTCACGCCGTACTGGTCCTTGTTCCAGGTGGCAATCGCCTGCTGCATCTTCGGCGTCCACTTGTTCATATCCAGGTAGCCCCAGTTCTCGTGCTTCACGCGCTCATTGATGTAGCGCGTGATCGCGGGGGCGGCCTTGAAGTCGATGTCGGCGATGCCCATCCCGACTTCGACGCTGTTCTTCCCGTAGCGATCGATCTGCTGATCGAACTTCGTGGAATCGGTGCCGAAGCGGTTGTAAACGGTGTCGAAGTCGAACTTGCCGTTGGGAGGGTTCTGAAGCGCCGGGGAGGTGTCGATCGCGGCGGTCAGCGGGGTGTTGGCGACGGTGGCGCCGGCCAGTGCGGTCAGTCCGGCGTTGCGAAGGAACGCGCGGCGGTTCAATCCATGCAGCTGCGACATGTGTTAGCCCTCACGGCGGGAATACTACACCATTTGTCTCAGGGCGTATTGATTTGTCGCACCACGACCGTGCCATCCCGCGCATGCGGATGGCGGCGTGCAAGCTCGAGGGCTTCCCGGGCATCGCGCGCCTGAATAATGAAGAAACCCTGCAGTGGCAAGGGATCATTGGCTGCGCGACCCGCCATGTAAGCCTCATTCGAAAGGCGCTCGCCAGACACCGAACGGCCTTGACGCGCCAGTTCCCGGGCCCATGCCCCGTATTCAGCGGCACGATCGTCGCCGCCGTCGGCCGGCCCGCCATAAAGGAGCAACGCGAACTCCTCCCCTGACGACGCGGGCGCCATCGCCGCGGGCGCGGTGAGCCGGCCGGCGGCAAACGCGGCGATCACCAGCGAGGCGGCGATCGCGATCCGCCAGGCGGCGTCGGCCGAACGGCGGCGAGACAGGCTCCGCGACAGCGACGCGGCCACGTGTGATGGCGGCGTCAGCTCGCGCGGCAGGCGTTGCACGGCGCGCGCAACAACATCGTCTTCGTGCTCGTGCCTTTCCGCCATCACTGCCTCACTTCCAGCGCCCGCGGATCGAGCCGGCGCCGGAGCGCCGCCCGTCCACGGGACAACTGACTCTTGGACGTGCCTTCGTCGATGCCGAGCGCCGCCGCGATCTCGCGATGCGTGTAGCCTTCGAGATCGTGAAGGATGATCACCGCCCTCGCGCCCGGCGGCAGGGACGCGAGCCCGCGTTCGACATCCATGTTGTTGTCGAATGACCGTTGCGTTCGCGGCGCCGCATCTTCCGGCGTGGCCTCGATCGTTTCCAACACCGGCCCGCGAAAACGTTCGCGACAGCAATTCACCACGAAACCGCACAACCACGTTCGCAAAGACGACTCGCCGCGAAACGCGGACACCCGCGGCAGCACGCGCGTCCACGCATCCTGCAACACATCGGCAGCGTCCGCCTCGTGACCGCCCATCATGCGGAGCGCGAGCGCATACATCGCCGGCGCGTGCCGATCGTAAAGCGCCAGGAACGCACGCTCGGTCCCCTCCCGCTTGAACGCGTCGAGCAGATCGGTGTCGGTCGGCGGCATCAGCGTCTCTACGTGAGTGCGGTCACGGGCAAGAAAGGTTGCATGGCAACGATCGGCGCGCGCGAACGCACTCAGAGGCGAGGTGAATATGAAACGTGTGCTGTTGCCCGCCATCGCCATCAGTCTCGCCGCCGCGATCACCACTGCCCGGGCGGCGGTGATCCAATACGACGGTCCCTCTTACCGCCCGAGCGTGGTGTTGCAATTGGGCGTTGCCGATCTCGAAAAGTCGATCGCTTTCTACGAGCAGGTGCTCGGCTTCAAGACCGTCGAACGGCGGGAGGACTTGCGATTCGCGCACGTTGAAACCAATGTCCCCGGCCTGCAGCTGGGCCTGAGCGCGGGTTCCACGCAGAAAGGGACCGGGGCCGCCATCGTCAACATCAGCGTCGTCGACGTCGCCGCCGCGCGCCGGTTGCTGGAATCGCGAGGCGTGGTATTCGCCGGGCCAACCCAGGTAATCCCGGGGAAGGTGGCGCTGGCGGGCTTTCGCGATCCGGATGGGAACCAGCTGCGACTCGCTGGTCCCCCTCCGAAGCCATGACTAGCAGGTGAACTTGATGACGCGCAACGCCGGCTGCTGGCCCTGGCCCGATCGTACCGTCTGGGTATTGCCCAGGTTGTCGGTCACCGTGACGACGACTTCGAGGGCGGCCTCAACGCCCGACGCTGAGGCATCGCTCGCGCCGCAGGCGTCGGTAATGGTGTATGTCGAGCCCGCGCCCGCCGCCGGCGTTTTCACGACCCCGCCATAGACGTAAGACGCCGTCCACGCATAGGTATAGCTGGTGCCGGGCAGGTTGGTGTTGACGGTGAACGTGCACGGCGTGGCGGAGCTACGCAAGTGGCACTCGGTGGTCGGCGTCGAGCCGCTGCGGAACGCATCGGTCATGGTGAACGAGGTGATGAACGGCGAGCCGCTTTGGTCGACGAAGAACGTGGTAGTGCCGCCGGTCCACGAGAACACGATGCGGCCGGTGCGATCGCCGCCCGATACGTTCTGCGCCACCGTGTAGGGGATGCTGATGCCGTTGCTTCCCGACGTGTAGGCGCTGTCGAACGTCAGCCACGGCGCGCTGCTGCCCGCGGTCCACGCGCAACCGCCGGGATCACCGATCAGGTCGACCGTTCCAGTGTGCTGGCGATCGTCGTAGCGGCTGACGCCCGGCGACACGAAATAGCGGCACGCCGGCACGCAGGTCGGTGACACAGGACCACCGTCGATCTGCTGAAACACCTTCTGCACGGATGAGGGGTGATCGCATTCGTTGACGCGATAACGCATGTATTCCTGCGTCCAGATCACGCTGCCTTCCTGATCGACATGCGTCGACTGCTGTGACCGGCCCATGCTTTGATACTTCGCTTCGAGTTGGCGGCGAAAATCCATCGAGTCATTGCGGGGCGGAAAGACGATCAACGAGTCGCGATTCTCGGCGCAGATGCCGCCCGGGGCGCCGCCGTCGATTTGCGTCATCACGCGCGCCACTGCCGTCGCGTGATCGCAGCCGTTGACGCGGTAACGCATGTACTCCTGAACCCACACGACTTCACCTTCACGATCGACATACGTGAGCGTCAGCGGGCGATTGAGCCCGGTCTGGTACTTGATTTCGAGCTCGTTACGGAATTGAAACGCGTCGGCGCGGCTCGGGAACAGGACGTCGAACTTACCCGAGACGCCACCGACGCCCATGGGCGTGGTGTCAACGGCGGCGGCTGAGGGTCCGGCCGGCATTGAACGCTGTCGTTCGGGGCTTGAACAGGCTACGGCTGCCAACAGCACCACCGACATAACGATTTGAAGGCGCATTCGTGCTTCTCCTCAGGCGTTAGGCAAACTTCTGGCGATCGCCGCTAGATAATACGCGGTTTCCGGGCTCCGGGTTTTCCCGAATCATTAAAGTAATATGGCGATGCTACGGTTCCCGATTTTGCACGCCCGACATCAACAGCAATGAGCAATTGCCCATTGCTAATACTCGTCGGAGCCTTGCACCCAGATGAAGCCCTGCGCGTCGATCTGATCGACAGGGCGCAAGTCTTTCTGATCGCGGCACACCACGCGCGCGAATTCGAGCAGCGACGCGTAGGTCGGCCACGACGGCTTTGACGTGTATTCGAACGGGAAGCCGTAGGCGCGCGCCGCAACGCGCGTGACGTTTGGCTTCAGGAAGATGTGCCGCTCCGGCTGCGCGATGAACGGAAATACCGTCACCACCGGCCAGGTCAGCACGCGTGTCTGTCGCCGTGGCAACTGGCCGACCACCGCACACCACGCTCCGAATCGATCCTCATCGCTACCTTTCCCAAACAACAGTTCGTGCAGGCCGGTGGCGAACAACCGCGC
>DASVFC010000352.1:0-2899 GCA_036380235.1 Vicinamibacterales bacterium | reverse complement strand
CTATCCGAGCAAGGCGTGGTGGCGGTTTGCGATCGCGCTCGGTTACGTCAATGCGCGCGTCATCCTGACGCTTGCGTTCGTCCTCGTTCTGTTCCCAATCTCGATGGTCTGGCGCCTGATCGGCCGCGATCCGCTGCAGCGCCGCCGCTCGAACTGGCACGGGTGGTCGACGTATCCGGAGCGCTACCGCAGCGGTGAGCATTTCAGGAAGATGTACTAGGGGATCCGATGGCTAAGAGTCGCGTTCTGAAAGAGTTCTGGCAGTTCCTGATGGCAGAGAAGAAATACTGGCTGCTGCCGATCGTGATCGTGTTCGTGTTGTTCGGCCTGCTGATTGTGTTCTCACAGTCGAGCGCGGTCGCGCCTTTCATTTACACCCTGTTCTAGGCCACAGAAGGCCCAGATGACGCAGACAAGTTCTTTCTAGTTGGCCCCGACCCGGATCCTCGGCATCTCCGCGTACTACCACGACTCCGCCGCCTGTCTGGTCGAAGACGGACGCGTGGTCGCGGCAGCGCAGGAGGAGCGTTTCACGCGCAAGAAGCACGACGCCGGGTTTCCGGCGCACGCCGTTGAGTATTGCCTGCGTGAGGCCGGCATTTCCCGTGCGCAGGTGGACCTCGTCGGCTTCTACGAAAAGCCGCTCGTGAAATTCGAGCGATTGATCGAGACCTACACCTCGTCCGCGCCGCGCGGCTGGCGCTCGTACCTGATGGCGATGCCGCTGTGGCTCAGCGAGAAGCTGTGGATTGGGGACGACATCCGCGATCGCCTCGAAGGCTGCGACGCGGAAATACTGTTCGGCGAACATCACGAATCGCACGCCGCCTCCGCATTCTATCCCTCGCCCTTTGAAAATGCCGCCGTACTGACCATCGACGGCGTGGGCGAGTGGGCGACGTCTTCGATCGGCGTCGGGCGCGGCCATGACCTGGAGATCGTCCGCGAGCTGCGCTTCCCGCACTCGCTCGGCCTGCTGTATTCCGCGTTCACCTACTTCGCCGGCTTCAAGGTCAACTCCGGCGAATACAAGGTGATGGGCCTGGCGCCGTACGGCCAGCCGACGTTCGTGAAGACCATCAAGGATCACCTCGTCGAGATTCGCGATGATGGCAGCCTCTGGATGAACCAGGACTACTTCACCTACGCGCACGGGCTGACGATGACGGGATCGAAGATCGAGCGGCTGCTGGGTGGGCCGGCACGAAAGCCGGAAACGCGGTTGACGCAACGCGAGATGGATCTCGCGCGCTCGATCCAGGAGATCACCGAAGAGGCGATGTTGAAGATGACCGCCTTCGCGCACCGCAAGACCGGGATGAAAGATTTATGTCTTGCCGGTGGCGTGGCGCTGAACTGCGTTGGCAACGGCCGCATCCTGCGCCAGGGGCCGTTCGAGCAGATCTTCATCCAGCCCGCCGCCGGCGATGCTGGCGGTGCGCTCGGCGTGGCGATGAGCCTGTGGCATCGTCACCTCGGCAAGGCTCGAGTGAGCCCGGAGGCAGCCGGCACCTGGGAACGCAGGCAGGCGAACGGGCCAACAGGCCAACAGGTCAACAGGCCGACAGGCCGACCGGCCAGCGTGGTGCCGAAGTACGCCGACGGCATGAGTGGTTCGTTCCTGGGGCCGAAGTATTCGGAGAAGGAGATCGTGGCCGCGATCGAAAAGGGCGGTTGGGTCGCCACGCGTTTCGATCCAAAAGACGTTGCGGCAGCGGTCGCGGCGGCGATGGCCGAAGAGAAGGTTGTCGGCTTGCTGCAGGGGCGGATGGAGTTCGGCCCGCGCGCGCTCGGCGCCCGCTCGATCATCGGCGACGCGCGGTCGCCGAAGATGCAGGCCGTGATGAACCTCAAGATCAAATTCCGCGAGTCGTTCCGGCCGTTCGCACCCGCGGTGCTTCGCGAACAGGTCGCCGAGTGGTTCGAGCTCGACGACGAGAGTCCCTACATGCTGCTGGTGGCCGATGTCAGGAAAGATCGGCGGCTGCCGCTACCGCCCGAAGCGGACAACCTGTGGGGCATCGAGAAGCTGAACGTCCCACGCTCGACGGTGCCGGCGATCACGCACGTCGACTACTCCGCGCGCGTGCAGACAGTCCGGCGCGAGACGAACCCGCTCTATTACGACATCATCGACGCCTTCCACCGCATGACCGGCTGCCCGGTGATCGTCAACACCTCATTCAACGTGCGCGGCGAGCCGATGGTGTGCTCGCCGGAAGACGCGTATCGCTGTTTCATGCGCACCGACATGGATTTGCTCGTCCTCGAGAACTTCCTGCTCGAGAAATCGGCGCAGCCGCAGGTCGAACGGGATGAATCGTGGAAGACGGAGTTCGCGCTCGACTGATGGCTTCGAAGCCACTCACCGACAAGCCTGAACAGATGTCGCTGGCAGCGTACTTCGAGCTGCTGATGAACCTGACGCGGCGCGAAGTGAAGGGGCGCTATAGCCAGTCGCTCTTCGGCGCGGCCTGGGCGATCGCGCAGCCGCTGGCGACGATGGCGGTGTTCACGCTGGTGTTCTCGCGACTGGCGCAGATGCCCACCGAGGGCGCGCCGTATCCGCTGTTTGCCTTCGCAGCGCTCGTGCCGTGGTTTTTCTTCTCGAACTCGGTGATGTCGGGAACGATGAGCCTGGTCACCTATCGCAACATCGTGACGAAGACGTATTTTCCGAGAGAGATCGTGCCGCTGGCGCAAGTCGGCTCGCGTCTTGTCGACCTCGCTGCGTCCTCGTCGCTGTTCGTGGTGCTGATGATCTATTACCAGGCCAATATTGGTCCGTGGGCCGTCATGGTGCCGGTGTTTTTGTCGATGCTGGTGTTGTTCACGCTCGGCGTGACACTGATCACCTCGGCTGTGAATGTGTTCTATCGCGACGTCAACCCGGTGGTGC
>DASVFC010000351.1:0-3427 GCA_036380235.1 Vicinamibacterales bacterium | reverse complement strand
AGCTCCGCGTTGAAGCCGTGCATGAAGTCGACCATCGCCTTGATGTCTTGCGGCGACCAGCCGTCCATCTGGTACGGCCCGCCCTTCACGTTCATTTGCATCATGTATCTCATCGGTCTTGCCGCAATGGTTGCTGCGGCCCTCCTTACTGACACGTCGAACGGGCGACCGGCGGATCGACAACCTCAACCGTAATTCCGCGGCACGGTTGGGTTCTGAGTGCGCACGTTGATTGCACTACGCGCGGCCATGACTATACGCGCGCTGGCTGTTCTCTCCGCAATCGCAGCGATTTGCGCCGGATGTTCGCCCGAACAAAGACAATCCGCTGTGACTACGTCACCGACCACTGTGACTGCCGATGCGGTGGGCAGCGAGGTGTCGCGACCCACCCTGGTTGGATACCCGGCACGCACCGACACCGTGGATTTCCGCGCGCAGCTCGAGAACAAGTACCGGTCGATGGGCCGCCCGACCGCGCAGACAATCGTCGACGGCGAAGGCGAAGCGGCGTGGATCGGTGAATACCATCGCTACCGCGTGAACGGCTGTGACCACAACACCGCGACCCAGAACGCGCTGGCGCAGGTGGATGGCGCCGCGCCGGCGCAGGTCTGCTCCCTGCGGCAGTTCCCCGAGACCGCGATCTATCCGCCGCGCGATCAGGTCGTGGACTTCCGGCGGCAGCTCGGTTCCAAGTACCAATCGATGGGTCGCACAGCGCAATCGGCGGTCGATCCTGAGGGCGCCGCCATCTGGATCGCGGAGTACCTCCGCTACCGGACCAGCGGCTGCGATCATCAGACCGCCGTGGAGCGCACGATGACGCAGGTTGACGGCAATCCGGCACCGGCGACGTGCATGACGCAATGCGCCTATTACGTGGACACGCCCTCCGCCGTGTCCGGCAACGGCGGCACGTTCACCGCCAACCTGCGGCGCACCTCGGGCTCATGCGAATGGGTGGCGTTGAGCGAGTCGCCATGGATCACGCTCACCAGGCCGATCACCGGCGGCGACCGCAGCGCGCTGAGCTACACCGTCGCGGCGAACGACACGGGTGGAGCCCGCACCGGCTGGATCCGGTTCACCTACGCCGGCGGCATTACGTATCTCGAGGTGTCGCAAGGAACGAAGTCGAATGTGGTCGCCTTTGAATTCTTCGATCCGGCCACTTCGACGACCGCGACGACGGAATGCCGCGTTCGCACCACGTCGACCATCTGCACGCTCTCCGCGGTAATCACCGGAGCGACCACGACGGTCACCACCTACGACTGGCACGTCGAATACGCATACGGTGGCGCCAAGGTTCGCACGCAGATCGGCAGCCTGCCGACGTTCTCGTTTACCGAATCATGCGGGACGTCGCCGAGCGAAGGCACGGTAATACCGATCAAGGTGAGGCTGATCGCCAGCGATGCGGCCGGCAACACCCGGACGATTTATTCGGGGCAGGGAGAGCAGCCGGCGCTGCAGTTGCGGGTCTTCAGCTGTCAGTAGTGCATCGCGAGTTGAGCACCATCGCGAGCAGCGCGTAATAGCCGCAGATCGCGATCGCGTCGATCGCGCCCTGTTCACCCAGGGCCGCGACGGCGCGATCGTGCAAGGCACGAAACACCGTGCGATCGCGATGCACCGCCACGCAGAGGTCGTGCATCGCCTGCTGCGCGGCATCGAGGTCGTCCGGTGACTCACCCTTCCAGATCGCGTCGAGCACGCTCTGCGGTATACCCTCCTGCAGCGCGATCGGCGCGTGCACGTCCCATTCGTATTGCTGCCGCCAATGCGCGGCGGTGATCAGGATCGCCAGCTCACTCAGTCGTGGCGGTAACGCGCTGCGGAACCGCAAATACTCCCCGAGCGCGCTGACGCGCGTCATCAGCTCGGGGCTGCTGAGCAGCGGGATGAATGGTCCGAACGGATCGACGCCGCGGAGCTTCCGAAACTGCTCCGCAGCATCCTGTTGCTCGGGCGTGAGGACCGGCGGCAGCTCGGACCGCATCGACTAGGCCGTCGCAGGAACGCCGTTGCGCAGCAGGTCTTCCATCGCCGCCACGAACGTGTCGATCTCCTCGAGCGGCGTGTAGATGTTCGGCGTCACACGGATGCCGTTGTATTCGGGACGGTTGATCGCCGTCGTGATGATTCGGTACTTGTCCCACAGGAACGTGTTGATACGCGGCGCCGGGATGTCCTTGATGCCGACGCAGGCAACGCCGTACACCTGGTCGAGACCGGTGTGAATCACGATGCGGGGATTCGCCTTTAACTTATTGGCCCACCGCAGCGTCAGGTAGCGCAGCCGCGCCGCCACGCGTTCGGTGCCGATCGCCTGGTGGAACGCCAGCGCCTCGTTGATCGCCGCCTTGGTCGCCGCCGGCGACGTGCCGATCTCCTCGAACTTGCGAATGTCGTTGTCGGCACGTTCCGGTGCTGCCTGCAGCGGCCACGTCTTCGCGATGCGATCGCGGCGCACGTAGAGGAAGCCCGTGCCTGTCGGCGCCAGCAGCCACTTGTGCAGGCTGGTGCCGTAGTAGTCCATCTCCAGGTCGCGCAGCTTGAACGGGAAATGCGCCACCGCGTGCGCGCCATCGACGATGGTGGTGATGCCGCGGGCACGCGCCATGCGCGAGATGTTCTGCACCGGGAAGATCTGGCCGGTGAGATTGGTGATGTGGCAGAAGTGCAGCACCTTGGTGCGCGGCGTGATCGCGCCTTCGAGCAACCCGAACAGCGTCTCGCCCGTGGTCGGCACCGGGAAGTTGATCTTCTTGATCACGATCTTGTCGCGCCGCGCCCGTTGGTCCCAGGTCGTCAACATGCGGCCGTAGTCCTGTTCGGTGGTCAGCACCTCGTCGCCGGGCGCGAGGTCGAGGCCGTTCTGCGCGATCTGCAGCGACTCGCTTGAGTTGCGCGTGATCGCCATCTCCTCCGGATCGCAGCCGAACTCCGCCGCGAGGCGGCGCCGCACGACCTCGATGTTTCTCTCGATCAAGCCGCGGTGATACACCGGCGCCTGGTTCGAATAATCGAGGTAACGCTTGTAGGCCTCGTGCACCACGGTGGGGCTCGGACAGCTGTTGCCGTTATTGAGGTTAATCAGCGATCGGTCGAGGGTGAACGCATTCTGGATGTCACGCCAGTAGCCCTCGTCTGCGGCCACGTCCTCGGGCGAGCGATTGCCAAGAGCCCGCGACGCCTGCGCCACCAGCTCAATGGAGTTGACGCCGGCCACCAGGACCGCCGCCGTGCCGGTTCCCGAAATGCGGAGGAATGAGCGCCGTGAGGTGTTCATGCGCCGCATCATACCGCCATCGCCCGATTGGCGGCTGATCAGCTTAGGAGTAGAATCCGCCGAATGAAGACCAACCCGTTCGGACTGCGCCTCGTCATGCTCTGCCTTGGTGTTGCGCTCGCCGTAGCT
>DASVFC010000350.1:0-8628 GCA_036380235.1 Vicinamibacterales bacterium | reverse complement strand
TATACGTAATGGTTACGGAAAGTAACGTAACGAAAGCGGGTGCGACGGGTGCGACGGGTGCGACGGGTGCGACGGGGGCAGCGGGGGCGACGGGTGCAGCGGGTGCGACGGGTGCGACGGGTGCAGCGGGTGCAGCGGGTGCAGCGGGTGCGACGGTGCAGCGGGTGCGACGGGTGCGGCGGGTGCAACGGGTGCGGCGGGTGCACACGGTCAGCGGGTGCGCAGGGTGCGAGGGTGCTATATTCCGCGCATGAAGACACGAATTGCCCTGGTTTGTGCTGTTGTTCTGCTCGCCGGCCTGGTTGCCGATGCCCGTCAAGGCGGGTTGGTGCCTGCGCCGGATCGGCGTGCCGGAGAAGGTGCGGGCCCATTCCCGACGCTCACCATCCGCAACGTGATGGTGATCGACGGCACCGGCGCGCCGCCGTTCGGTCCGGCGAACGTAATCGTCGAAAACAACCGCATTGCGCGCATCCAGAACGCCGGCACGCCTGGTGTGCCGTCGAAGGAGGCGGCGCCGCCGGCCGCGCCCAATGTCATTGATGGCACCGGCATGTATCTCATGCCGGGGTTCGTCAACCTGCACGCGCACCTCGGCGATCCGCAGAAGGCGCCGCAAAACGAATACGTCTACAAGCTCTACATGGCGCACGGCGTCACCACGCTGCGCGGCGTCGAGTTGACCGCGCAGCCGATGGCGTTGCAGGAGAAGGAGCGCAGCGCCGCCAACCAGATAGTGGCGCCGCGCATCTTCAACTACCAGCGCCCCGGCGCCGGCTGGGGCAACGGCGTCGTTGATACACCGGAAAAGGCGCGCGAGTGGGTGCGGTGGTGCGCCGCCAACGGCGTCGACGGCATGAAGCTCGTTGCCTATCCGCCGCACATCATGTCGGCCCTGCTCGACGAAGCCAAGAAGCTGGGACTTGGCTCAACCGCGCACCTCGAACAGCGCGGCGTCGCGCAGATGGACGCGCTCACCGCGGCGAAGATGGGCCTCGGCACGGTCACGCACTTCTACGGTCACTTCGAGCCGCTGATGCGCGACTACCGCGTGCAGCCGTGGCCCGAGGCGATGAACTACAACGACGAGCAGTACCGCTTCGGCCAGGTCGCTCGCTTGTGGAACCTGATTCATCCGCCAGGCAGCGACGAGTGGAAGGCCTACCTGCAGGAACACCTCAAGCTGCGCACCGTCTTCGATCCGACGATGACGGCCTACGCCGCCGGACGCGACGTGATGCGCATGCGCAATGCCGACTGGCACGACAAGTACACGCTGCCGTCGCTGATGGACTTCTACACGCCCAACCGCGAGAACCACGGCTCGTATTTCTTCGACTGGACGCACCAGGACGAGATCGCGTGGCGCAACTTCTACCAGGTGTGGTTCCGGCTGCTCAACGACTACAAGAAGATGGGCGGGCGCGTGACCGTGAGCGACGATGCCGCCTACATCTACAACACGTGGGGCTTCGGCTTCATTCACGAGATGGAGCTGCTGCTCGAAGCCGGCTTCCACCCGCTCGAAGTGATTCGCGCCGCCACGATGCATGCGTCGGAGGCGCTGCACGAGCCCAAGGGCCAGCAGCCGCAGTTCGGCATCGTCCGCGCCGGCATGCTCGCCGACATGGTGCTGGTCGATCAGAATCCGCTCAACAACATCAAGGTGCTGTATGGCACGGGACACCTGCGCCTGAACGATCGCACCGGCCGCATGGAGCGCGTCGGCGGCATTCGCTACACGATCAAGGACGGCATCGTGTACGACGCAAAGAAGTTGCTAGCGGATGTGGCGGCGATGGTCGAAGCGCAGAAAAAGCAGAGAGGAAGCAAAACCGATCGATGACGTTCGCCGGAAGGCGAGGGCCGAAGCCCTCGCCTTTCGAACGTTTCTCATTGCGGCGTCAGGAACACCCACATCTCAGGATTGGCGTGATCGTAATCACACTGTTCCGGACGCGACAGCCAGTTCTGGCCGCTGTCGCCGATCGGTGCGCCGGGCGGTGCGGCTGACGGCGGCATGAAACGGGCCGACAGCGCGTCGTTCACCGGCCGCTCGACGAAGCGCTTGATGTCTGCGGCCAGCAGCGCCTTGTGCGCACGTTCGGCCTCGGCCTGTGAGCCCGTGCCAACGGTCGCCGCGCCAACCCGCTTGGCGAGCGTGTTGAGCTTGAGCGTCGTGATGGCGCGGACCTGCGCATTCGGCGACACGGCCGCAAGCCACATCAACCGATCGATCATTACGCGCTCCTCGGCGCGCTTCACTTCGGCCTCGTACGATCCCGTGGTCGGTTGATCGAAGGTGGCGCGGACCAGCCGGTCGATCACCTCGCCCAGGCCCGGCAAAGATTGATCGACGGCGGACTGCGCGACCATGCGGGCGGCGCGATCGGGCTGCAGCACGAAGCCGATCGTGACATCCGCCGCCACCGCCGCCGGATTGATCGGATCGAAGCCTTCGCCGGTATGGCGCGGGAAGAGTTCGCGGTGCATGCCGTAACCGGGTGGCCGCGGCGGCAGCAGGTCGAGAATGCGTTTCGGAATGGTCAGCTCCGAAGGCTTCAGCGTCGCCGTCAGCGCATCGATCGCCTTGCGCTGCATCTCGCCGCTCACCCATTGCACCGGCGTGCGGCTGTCGCCGCGCATCGCGTACTCGAAGTCCTGGCCGCCGATCGCCGACGCGGTGCTCTCCACGGCGTAGCGGTGATACATGTAAATCGGCACCAGCGGTTCCTCGATCATCACCGTCGGCATACCGGTGCGAATGGTGTTGGTGCCGATGCGATCGAGCGCCGCGCGGCGCACCCTCATCAGGCGCGTCAACTCGTCGGTCTGGTTCTGGCCGTTGGTCCACTGGTCGGCTCGCGGGTGGATGTCGATGTCCTGGTTGGTGAAGTACCGCAGGTCTTCTTTCCACGCGTCGTCGATGATCTTGTCCATCGCCGCCTTGTCGTTGGCGCGATTGGGATACTCGCGATAGCCCCAGTTGATCGACATCTTGTCCCAGGCGCCGATCTTCTGGTGATAGGCCTTCGACAAATCGACGGTGCCGTCTTCCTTGAGCTCGGCCAGGGCGACGGGGTAGTCCATCACCGAGATCCAGCCCTGCTTGCTGTCGTAATAGTTGTGGCCGATGCCGAGCGTGTGGCCCACTTCATGCGCCGACAGCTGGCGGATGCGCTGCAGCGCCGTCTCATACAACACCGCCGGCCGCTCGTTGCCGTTCACATACGGCGACAGCAGCCCCTCGAAGATCATGTAGTCCTGGCGATCGCGCAGCGAGCCGAGCGTCACCGTCGCCTTGATGATCTCGCCGGTGCGCGGGTCTGCGACCGATCCGCCCGTGCTCCAGCCGCGCGTCGAGCGATGCACCCAGTTGATCATGTTGTAGCGGATGTCCATCGGATCGGCGCCCTCGGGCAGCTCGCGGACGATGAACGCGTTCCTGAAGCCGGCGGCTTCAAACGCCTCGTTCCACCACATCGCCCCTTCAATCAGCGCCTTCTTGACGTCGTCCGGCGCGCCCGAATCCACCCAGTACTCGATCGGCTTGACGGGCTCGCTGATCGCCGCTGAGGGATCCTTCTTCTGCAGGCGATGACGGCGGATGTACTGGAACTGCATCGGTTCGCCGATGGGAGTGCTGTAATCAACAAACGCCGCCCCGCCGAAGCCGGAGCGCGGATCGGCCAGGCGCGGCACGTAGTTGTTGTCCGGCAGCTGCACGAACGAGATGTGCTCGCGCAGGGTCACGGATTCCGGGGACGGCGTCACGCTGGCGACGCTGCCCGAAAACAGCCCGCCGCCGAAACCGCCGCCGCCTCCACCACCGCCGCCGGGCGCGCCCGGCTGCGTGATTGGGATCGGGCCCTGCGTCGGCCCGGCGCCACCACCACCGCCGCCGGTCGGCTCATTCACGAAGGTCAACGTCATGTCGACCTCGGTATTCATCGGGAAGTTACGCGTGTTCGGGAGGAAGAACGCACTGCGGGTGCGATCAAGACGGTAATTGCCAGGCCGGAGACTTGGGGCGGCGTTCGCCCAGTCGCGCATGTAGAAATCCGTAGCGTCGACGAGGACGCGATTGCCGGATTCGGCGGCAACCTGGAAACCCCAGATGATCGACTTGGCGAAGGAGTCTTCGACCGATTTGCGTTCGAGCGGATTCTTGCTGCTCGAGCGGAAGGACTGGTTCGGCTGCACCAGCATGATCCGCGGGCCGACGCGATTGAAGTAGACGATGCGTCCGCCGCCGCGGCCGGTGCCGCGATCGAGACCAATGTCGTTGGAGCCAAGGCCCGCCGACAGGCCCGTGTTCATCAGGAACTCGCTATCGAAGCGCGAGATCTCGAGGAACAACGAGCCGGTGCGCTCGTCCCAGTAAAGCGGGAAGTAACCATCGAGCTTCTTCATGCCCGATGTGCGATCTTCGATCGAGGGCGGCGCCGCGGCGCGTTGCGCTTGCGACTGCTGTCCGCCTTGGCGCGCTTCGATCGCGCCGCCGGCGAGCAGCAGGGTAGCGGCAATTACTACTGTCTGTTTGAGCATGACCACTCCTGAGAGTGGTCATTCTAACTGCGCGCTGATCGAAGTTCGTCTGCGGATGTCAGCGACGCGCGGTTTTCTTGCGCTTGACGGCACCCCGTGCCAGCGCGGCTTTGCGCGCCGGCGGCCGGCCACTCGCACCTCCGGACTTGGCTGCCGATCGCTTCGCCGCCGTCTTCTGTGGCGTCTTTGCAGCGGACCTCATCGCCTGCTTTTCAGGTTTTTTCGGACCGCCGGCGGATTTCGACCCGCCGCTCGTCTTGGCCGCGGTTCGCGCTGTATTGCGCGGCTTGCCGCCGGGCGCCGAAACTTCTTCTTCCCGGCCGGCCCGTTGCTCGTTGTCGTCGTTGACAGGCGATTTCGTCGCACCCTGCCACGGCCCGACGCCAGGGCGGCCTTGATGCTTATCTTGCGATGCGATCGCGGTTCGTTGCCTCACCAGTTCCCTGGCGGAGTCGTCCGGCGTGAGGCGGCCTCGCTGTGTGTACTGACCGGGATTCACCTTGTTATTGCGGCTCATACGCGTGCCCTCAAATCCTGAACCGCAGAAGGGCGCCCACGCCGCCGATGCCGGCCAGCAGGTTCTCGTCCTCGATGAATCGAATGCGCGCGGCGGTCTGGTGCGCGCGCGTGACTAATTCGTCGGCCAGCTTCAACTTCTTTTCGTCGGCGGTGCCCTGCGGTGCCGAGGTGTCGGCCTGCACGGCGCCTGGCGCCGCATCATCCGGCAGCTTCTGCACGGATTTCAGCGTGTCGGGTGAGGCGGTAATGATGAGCTCTTCAACCTGACCGAGCTGGAAGGCGCTGAGCGTCGCTTCCGGGCCGGCCACGCCGAGGCCGCCGCTCTGCCAGGCGTCCATCAACTGTTCGACCTTTTCTGCGTCGGTCTCCGCATCTTTTTCGCGCAACGCCGCCATCGTGCTCTCGAGGATGTTGCTGCCGTCGGCATTGCGCTGCAGCGAGAGCGTGTCGACGATCTTCTCGGCGAGATGCTTGGGCAGCTGCTCGTCGAAGATAGGCTTGGCCACTTCTTCGATCGCCACCACGATGTGGTTGATGTTCTCCTGCCGCACGATCTTGTCGAGCGTTTCGACCACTTCCTTGATGTGGTGCATGTGGAAGTTCTCGGCCCGCCGCTGGTAACGCGCCTGCGACCAGCCGCCCTTCTGGCTGCGGCGTGTCTTCTCGTTCTGAATCTTCTCGTCGATCTCGGTCTTGGCAAGGCCGAATACCATGATGCGGGCCTTGTTGGTGTCGAGCATCACCGCTGCATAACGCGGATAGGTGTCGATCAATCTCGCGAGCGGATAGAGTTGGGGCACCGAGCCAATGAACAGCTCGTGATTGTCGAACGGCGCCTCGAGCGGCACGGCTTCGAAGAACTCCGCGCCAGACGACGCGAAAATCGCCAGCCCCTGGCATGACGGTTCCACGCGGCTTTCGAGGTACTGCTGGATCCGCTCGACGTCTTTGTTGAAGCTCTGGCGCTCCGGTGTGTCCTCGGCGAACCCCTTGGCGCGTTCGTTGAACACTTTCCGCACGAACTGTTGATGGTCCTCGCGGCCATTCTGGTTCGGGGTCAAGCTCAAGTACAAGCTGATGAAGGGAAACGGACTGGGTTCCAGCGCGGCCAAAACTTCCATCCGCTGACTCAAAGGTTGAACGCTAATTGGGGTTGTCTCTGCCATATCGCATGGCAGTGCAAGGCGGATGCCTAGGTTCCAAAGGTTCCAGAGGTTCCAGGGGTGCCAGAGGGTTCGGGGGTTCGGGGTTCCTGAGTTTCCGAATCCCGCGTTCCTCGCGGGTTCGGGACGGCACCGAAAGCGACATATCGGCCCGAAGCGCTGGCCACAGCAATCTATCGCGGTTGGTACGGTATCTCGTCGAACATCGGCAGGCCGGCGAGCGTGATGATGTCGACCAGGCCTTGCCGTTCGTGAAACTCCTTGCCGTCGCGGTCGATCACCACCGTATTCGGATAGGACGCTGCGAGCCGGCGGAACTCGCCGTCGATCAGCCGAAAGCGCCGCACCATGTTTTCCACGTCTTCATGTTCGCGATTGCGCAGGCGGATGTGTTTTTCGATGGTGCCCATGCTCGACGTCAATACGATCACCCTGTCGGGGTTCCAGCCATCGCCGATGCGTAATACCTCGCGCAAGGCGGGATGATCGTCGCGGGGGTACTCCGCCATGTGCGCTTCGAGCGTGATGCGCGCGCCTTCGAAGAAAATCACTCTGTCAGGCGCGTCATGGCCGGCGGCGTCGCGGTAGTTCGCATCGTAGACGCGGGCGAAATATTCGGTCACGCCAACCGCGTTGACGCCGGCAGCGATGTCTTCGAGCACACGCGGATCCCAAACGCCCTTCTCGCCTTCGCCGTACGATCCGTTGTGATACAGGTCCGCCAGCTGTCGCACCAGCGTGCTCTTGCCCACGCCGGGACCGCCGACGATAGCTACTCTCACCGTTTACTCCTGCGGCGGGACCTGGGCGGCGCGGTGGCTTTCGTTAACCTTTTCACAGGCTTCGAGGTCGCGCCGGCCCGCTGCCACAGCAGCATAACCGCGTACGCCCGCCATGGCCGCCAGCGAGCCGAGCGCGCCTCCAACGCGCGAGTCGTGAGGTTGCCGGCCACTCGCCGCAGCACCAGGTCGCCGGAGGGAAATGCGTCCACCTGCCGCAGCGCGCGCATCGCGATGTATTGCGCCGTCCACGGACCAATCCCGGGCACGTCCATCAAGGCGTCCAACACCATCGCGGATTCGAAATCGAGCTGCCTGGCTGCCACGCGTTGCGCCAGCGAGCGAATGGTGTTCGCACGCGCTCTGATGATGCCGACCTCCTCCAGCGGCGCATCGGCCAGCGTCGAGGGCGACGGGAACAGGCGATCGACTTCGTGCCCGACGTCGATCGCTTCGCCCCATCGCGCCGCCACGCGCCCCGCCATCGTCGTCGCCGCCTTGACCGAGATCTGCTGCCCCAGAATCGCGCGTATTGCGAGCTCGAACGGATCCCAGGCGCCGGGAAGGCGGATGCCGGAATGCGACACGCACACACGTTTCAACAACGGATCGCGCGACAGGCATGTGGCGACGGCGACGGGATCAAGGTCGACGTCGAACATACGCGCTACGCGTTCGACGATCGGGGCTACGAGTGCGGGGTCGGCAATCGCCACATCGACCGTCAATGCATCCGCGCCTGTCATCTGCGAAACGGCAATCGATCCGAAGTAACCACCGATGGAGATCGAGCGCTGATACCCGCGCTCGTCAACACGCTCCACCCCCGGCGTAGCGCGCGCGCCAAGAAACCCCACCATCGCCGCCCAATCGTACGGCGGTCGATAGGGCATCACAACTCGCATGGCGTCAGAGGCGAACTGCATGCCGCGGATTCAACTGCCAACTGCGGACTGCAGACTGCCAACTGCGGACTGCAGACTGCCAACTGGAGACTGGACTGCCAACTGCGGACTGGACTGCCAACTGCCGACTGCAGACTGAACTGTGAACTGCCGACTGTTGACTGCCGACTGTGCTTAGGACTCAAACCGATACCCGAGTCCGTACACAGTAACGATATACCGCGGGTTGTGCGGATCGGGTTCGAGCTTCTGCCGCAGCCAGCTGACGTGCACGTCGACCGTGCGTGTTTCAGGCGTCGCCTGGTAGCCCCACACGGCATCCAGCAGTTCGTCGCGCGACAGCACCACGCCCGGATGACGAACAAGGTGAACGAGGAGCTTGAATTCCTGCGCCGACAGCCGTACCGGGCGGCCGTCGCGTAACACCTGGCCGGCGCGCGGCCTCACGACGACCTCACCGAACGTCAGCTCGTCGGCGGTGGCGTCGGCGCGCGTGCGCCGCAACAGCGCCTCGATGCGCGCCAGCAGTTCCGCACTTTCGAACGGCTTGGTCATGTAATCATCGGCGCCGCTCTTGAGGCCGGTAATCTTGTCGGCAATGGTGTCGCGCGCGGTCAGCATCAGGACGGCGACGTTCTGCCCCTCGCGGCGCAGCTCGTGGCATACCTGCAGTCCATCCTTGGCCGGCAAATTCAGATCGAGAATGATTAGAGC
>DASVFC010000349.1:0-3442 GCA_036380235.1 Vicinamibacterales bacterium | reverse complement strand
CGCTATGGCGCTGAGTTGACCGTGATTGGCGATCGATATGCCGATGCGCTCGCTGCGAGCCAGGCGCACGCGCGAGAGTCGCGCGCCCTGGAGGTGCACGCGTTCGACCAGGTGGACACCATCCTCGGACAGGCCACGCTCGGCCGCGAGCTTTCGCAACAGGCGCCGGAGGTGGACACCGTCCTCGCGGCCGTCGGCGGTGGCGGCCACATTGCCGGCATCGCGGCGTGGTACCGCAACGACGTGCGCGTGATCGGCGTCGAACCACGGCTGGCGCCGACTCTTCATGATGCCTTCCAGGCCGGCCACCCCGTCGACGCGCCGATGGGCAGCGTGGCTGCCGACTCGCTGGCGCCGAAGCGGGTTGGCGAATTGACCTTCCCGATCGCGCGGGCCTTCGTCGAGCGCGTCGTGCTCGTCGACGACGAGGACATCCTGCGGGCGCAGGCGGCCTTGTGGGACGAGGCGCGGATTATTGCCGAGCCCGGCGGCGCTACGGCATTTGCCGCATTGCTGTCCGGCGCATATCAACCGGCGCCCGGCGAACGCGTCGCCGCGATCGTCTGCGGCGGCAACACCACGGCCGTCAGCCTGTAAGCCCTCGTTTCACGACGGGGGTTCGCAGAGCCCCTTGAACACGAAGCCGCGCGCGCGAAGCTCCGGCGCGAGCAGGCGCACCGTCTCGGCCGCGTGACGTCGATCCGCCCGCGGATCGACATGGTGGCCGTCGTGAATCACGATGATGTCGCCGTCGGACGCCTTGCGGGCCAGGCGTGGCGCGAGGCGATCCGCGCGGCGCTCGCGGCCCCAGTCGAAGTCCCACATGCCCCACGTCCACCCGGCAAGACGATAGCCGGCGATGCCGAGACCGGAATACATTGAACCGCTGCGCCACCCGGCGTGGGGCCGAAACAGGCGGCATGGCGGCCGCGACGTGATGGTGAGGATCCGATCGGCCGCGGCTTGCAGTGTGGCGGCGACGTCGTCGGGGTGCTCCACCATCAGCTGCCGCGTGCCCGTGTGCAGCCCGATGCCATGTCCTTCGTCAGCGATGCGCTTGACGATCGGCGCCGTCTCCGGCGTGATGTGCTGGTCGATCAGAAAGAACGTGGCCGTGGCGCCGGTATCGCGCAGGGCGTCGAGCAGCGCCGGCGTCCACTCCGGATTCGGCCCATCGTCGAAGGTCAGGTAGATCGCCGGTGCGCCGTTCGATCGCGGCATCCGCCACAACGATCGATCGGGCTTGAAGGCTTCGAGCAGAAACGGAAACGGCGCCATGTGCGCCAGCGCGATCACCGCCAACGCGATTGCAAACACCACGGCCACGTTCTGATTGTACGCATGCAGGGACACAGCTCAACGGCGGCCGATCGCTGGAAAGCCAGGTTTCGCCCTGCAGGATCACGAAGATGGCAGATCGAGCGTCATTTCCGTCATGGTCGGACGGAAGCCGGCGCCGGCAAACAGCTCGCGCGCGGCGTCGTTCTGCGTCGACGTCCACAACATGACGCGCGCGAGGCCCCGCCCGCGAAACCAGTCGATCGCCGCATCGACGAGCGCGCGGCCGGCGCCCTGCCTGCGCGCCGCGGAATCGAGGGCCAGGTCATGAATGAAGCCGGCTTCGTCGCGCAGCTCTTTCCACGACAGCGGTTCAATGCCGGCATAACAATAACCAACCACGGCGCCCTCGTGCTCGGCCACGAGGATGATGGCGTCGGGGTCATTCAACTGCGCAAGGAGGAATCGCGCGTATCCGGCCGATGCGTCGGCACCCGGATCGAGAAAGCGACGCCGATCGAAGTTGTAGTGCACATCCATCAGCATTGCGCCCAAGCGGCCGAGGGCGTCGCGGTCGGCACGCCCGGCTTTGCGGATCACCATGCTGCGATCGTATAACTTGCCAGACACCGGGCACACCATGTCACTCGACGACCTGCGTATCGAAACGCCGCGGCTGATCCTGCGGCTGCCGCGAACCGAAGATCTCGACGGCTGGGCCGCGATGATGGCGGATGAAGAAGCCGCGAAGTTCATCGGCGGCGTGATGCCGCGCTCGGTGAGCTGGCGCGGCATGATGACGATCATCGGCTCCTGGCACGCGCTGGGCTTTGGGATGTTCTCGGTGATCGAGAAATCAACCGGCCGCTGGGTCGGCCGGCTGGGCCCGTGGATGCCGGATGGATGGCCTGGCACCGAAGTGGGCTGGGCAATTGCGCGAGACTGCTGGGGCCGGGGCTACGCACCGGAAGGCGCGCAGGCGGCCACGCAGTGGGCCTTTGAACATCTGGGCTGGGATCGCGTCATTCACTGCATCGATCCGGCGAACGTCGCCTCGCAGGTAGTGGCGCGGAAGCTGGGTTCACGCAACCTGGGTCCCGGCAAGTTGCCACCGCCCTTTGAAAAAGCGCCCATCGAGATCTGGGGACAGTCGCACGAGGAATGGCGCGCCCGTAAAGACCCTCGCACTTGACAGTAGTGTCGGCGACAGATAAGAACACGGCTACGTAAGGAGCCCTGTCATGCGATTCCTCGCCGCCGTGATCGTTGGTGCCAGCCTGCTCGCCACGACGAGCTTTGCACAATCCGCCAAACCAGCCGAACCATTCAAGGTTGGCACGTTTGATATTCGCAAGACACCCACGGTGTGCCTGGTGCTGCGCGACAGCCTGGTGGTCGACATCGCCAATGCCAACGCGGCCGTCCCCGGCACCAAGCTGACCGCACCGCGCGACATGATCGATCTGATCGAGCGCTACGACTCAGGACTGCGCAGCCGGCTGGTCGAGATCGTCAACTACCTGGCCTCGAACAATCGGCTGGTCACATCGAAGCCGGACTACGTGCACGACCTGAAGTCGGTGCGGACCCTGGCGCCAATCCTCTATCCCAGCAAAATCCTCAACGCGGCAGTGAACTTCTACAGCCACGTCAATGAAGCCGGCACCCCGGAAGAACAAGCCGCGGCACGCCAGCAGCGCCGCCAGCAGCGTGGGGTCCCGTACCTGTTCCTCAAGCCTGGGCGCGGTGCGGTGGTCGGTAACGGTGACAACGTGATCATTCCGTATGGCCGCGACCGGATCGACTGGGAGGTCGAGCTCGGCGCGGTGATCGGCCGCACCGCGAAGTATGTCGACGCCAACAACGCGCAGGACTACGTCTTCGGCTACACGGTTACGATCGACGTCTCCGACCGCGGCGGGCGGCCGCCGGGCGGATTCTCCTCCGGCTCCGATTGGTTCGTGGGGAAGGGTCACGACACGTTTGCGCCGATGGGACCATGGATCGTGCCCAAAGAGTTTTATGGCGACCCCATGAAGAACCTTCGCCAGACGCTGAGCGTCGGCGGCACACAGCTGCAGGAAGCACGCGCCGGCGACATGATTCATTCGCTCTGGGAGCTGATTGAATACGGGTCGTCGATCGTGACGCTGTATCCGGGGGA
>DASVFC010000348.1:0-2679 GCA_036380235.1 Vicinamibacterales bacterium | reverse complement strand
GACGATCGGACACGTAAATGAGTCCGTCTTTGGAGCCCACCAGCCCGTGGAGCGTCGAGTACTGCTGCGGCGGATTGGACAGGGTCACCGGGTACTTGTATTTCTGCGTATCGTCGGGCGGCTTGCCGTAGGCGCCCCAGTGACGTTTGTACTTTCCCGTGGCCGCGTCGTACACGACGACGCGCTTGTTGATGTAACCGTCGGCGATGAAGATCTCGTTGGTCTTCGGCTCGACGTAGAAGTTCGCCGGCCCGCCGAGATGATCGGGATCGTTGCTGCCCTTGTTGACGCCCGGCGTGCCGATCGTCATCACGTGCTTGCCGTCCTGCGTGAACTTCATCACATGCATGCCGTTACTGGTGCCGGTCCAGACGAAGCCGTTGTGGTCGATGTAGATGCCGTGTTCCTGGTCGTACCACGTGTAACCCTCGCCAGGCCCGCCCCACGAACGCAGTACCTTGCCTTCCGGATCCATCTCGACCACGGGCGGCGCCGGCACGCAGCAATCCGCGATCGGCGGCTTCACTGCTGCGCCAATCTCCTGCGGCGTCAGGCTCGACGGCATGTGGATCACCCACAGGTGATCACGGTCATCGACGAACAAGCCGCGGATGTCGCCGAAGATCCAGTCGTTCGGGAGCGTCGGCGGCCACGTCGGATCAACGACGTAGATCGGCAGCTTGTCGGCGGTAGGCGAGCCCGGTGCCGGCTTCGCATTCGCCCCCTGGGCGTGCGCGGCACCGGGAAGTGCCATCACCAACAACACTAGTAGCGCTGTCGATCTCATGTGATGTGATCTCATCGTAGTGGCTATATACCGGATTGCCAGTGCCCTAACGAGCGTAGCCACGGAGGACACGGAGGGCACGGAGGAATCTTTTCTAGATACAAGTGCTGCTGAGCGGCACTCGCCTTTAGAAAAAAATACTCCGTGTGCTCCGTGTCCTCCGTGGCTACGTTCGTTGGGGCAGCTACTTCACGGAGTATTTGGTGAACGCACCGCCGGCCTGCCGCAACGAGTTCGGCCCTTCGGCGGCGTAGATGTTGCCGTCGGCATCCACCGCCACGCCTTCACCCGCGGTGCCCTGATACACGCGATCCTCGCGCTCGAATGGCGGCACGAACGCGGTGATCCTATCCTCATCGAGCGGACCGACGCGCACGCCGTTGCGCCAGTTGGGATGATTCAACGGGCTCGATTCCGAGTCGATCGCGTAGACGTTGTTATTGCGGATGAACAAACCGCTGATGCGTCCGTATGCGTAACGCGACTCGAGGTAGTTGCCGTCGAGATCAAAAATCTCGAGGCGATGGTTGCCGCGATCGGCCACCCACAGGCGGTTCTTGGCGTCGATCACCATGGCGTGCGGCGTGCGGAACTCGCCGTGCTTCACGCCGAGCGTGCCCCACGACTTGACGAACTTGCCGTCGGGCGTGAACTTGCTGATCCGCGCGGTGGCGCCGCGCTTCAGGCCTTCCGACAGGGCCTGGGTCGTCGTCATGCCCTGGCCGTCGTGGCCATCGGACACGAAGATGGAGCCGTCGTTGGCGATCACGACGTCGTTCGGCTGGTTGAACTGGCCGTCGGCATTGCCAGGCTGACCTGCCTTGCCCAGACTCATCAGCAGCTTGCCGTCGGGACTGAACTTGTGCACCTGGTGGCCCTTCGTGCCCGCCTTGTTGCCGGCGAAGTCAGCGATCCAGACGTTGCCATCGCGATCGAGGCCGATGCCGTGCGGCGTCACCATCACCCCTTTGCCGATCGCGGCCAGCAGCTTGCCGCTCCGACGATCGAACTTCAGCACCGGGTCCACCAGGTTCGTTTCGCAATCAACCGGGCCGCCGCCCGCGGTGCCGGCGCCGCAACGCTCGTAGGCCCAGATGTTGCCGTCTTTCGGATCGATGTCGATGCCGGCGCTGGTGCCCCATTGACGTCCCGCAGGCAGCTCGCCCCAGTTCTTCGTGACGTTCGGTGTCGGATTGGGCAGCCCTTCACCGGTGATGAAGTTCGGCGGGCGCGTCGGTTTGGCTTGCTCAGTTGATGCGGTGAGTCCCGCCGCCATCAGCGCGACGCAGGCGCCGAGCGCCGGAATCAGGATTTGCGTTTTCGACATGACACCTCCAGGCCCCCGCGGCACAGCCGGGGGTGAGCCGGTATTGTCATGGCGAGGCGCACTTGTTGCAAGGAATCTCGTATGCGCGGACCTCAGCATGAGCGGCTGGAGGAAATTATCGGCCGCTGGCAGACCCAGGGAAAAATGACGGCGGGTGTGGATTGGGAGCCGTGGATGGAAGTGACCCTGCGGCGGACGTCGTAGTCCGCGCGCAGGATCGGAGTTACGTGCTTAGCGCGTGCCGCCGACTTTCAGGTTGTCCTTCACGCTCTTGACGCCGTCAGTGGCCTTGGCGGTCGCGACTGCTTTCGCCTTGGCTTCCGCCGACTTCACCGTCCCGTTCAACGTCACGACGTTGTTTTCAACATCAACGTCGATGTCGCTGTCGTCGAGCACGGTGTTCCAGTCGGCCATGTACTGTGCATAGATCTTCGACTTGATCCAGCCATCATCGACGGCACGACCCGTCTTCTTCGTCGCGCTCGCCGTCTTGTCGCCGGCGCGCTCGGCCTTGTCGCCGGCGCGATCGGCAGCGTTTTCCGCCTTGTCGCCGGCGCGATCCGCC
>DASVFC010000347.1:0-7036 GCA_036380235.1 Vicinamibacterales bacterium | reverse complement strand
GCCAGAACGGCCGTATCGTTCGCTACGACCGCAAGACCGGCGAACGCAAGTCGATCATGCCGCAGGCGGAAGAAGGACAGCCGCCGCTGCGCTGGAACTGGACGGCGCCGATTCTGATCTCACCGCACGACCCGCGGACGCTTTACACAGCGGCGCAGCGCGTGTTCAAGTCGACCGATCGCGGCCAGAGCTGGACTTCCATCAGTCCCGACCTGACCTACGACCTCAATCGCGACGAGATGCAGATCATGGGCGTCGCCGGCCGCGACATCACAGTGGCCCGCAACGACGGCGTCTCGTCGTTCGGCAACATCACGGCCCTGGCCGAGTCACCGCGCCGCGCCGGCCTGCTCTATGGCGGCAGCGACGACGGCAACATCCAGGTGTCGCGAGATGGCGGCGCATCATGGAGCAGCGTGGCGAGCCGCGTCCCCGGCGTTCCCAAGCTGATTTATGTCAGCCGCATCACGCCCTCGGCGTTCGCTGAAGGCACGGTGTACGCGTCGTTCGACGGCCATCGCAGCGATGACTTCAAGCCGTGGGTGTTCATGAGCACCGACTACGGTGAAACGTGGCGATCGATCAGCAGCAATCTGCCGACCGGCTCGGTCTACGTGATTAAAGAGGATCCGAAGAACCAGAACCTGCTCTACGTCGGCACCGAGTTCGGCCTCTTCGTGTCCGCGGATCGCGGCGCCAATTGGACGCGCTGGAAAGGCATGCCGACGGTCGCGATCTACGACCTCGTGATCCATCCGCGCGACAACGACCTGATCCTGGGCACGCACGGCCGCAGCATCATCGTGATCGACGACATCACGCCGTTGCAGCAATTGACGCCGGCCGTCCTGTCGGCGGCAAACCACGTCTTCGAGATTGGTCCGGCGGTGCAGTACATCCCGAACGAGAACGGCTGGTTCCTCGGCGGACGCTCGTTTCGCGCACCGAATCGCGCGCTGGGTGCGTTCATCAACTACCACTTACGTACCGCCGCCAAAGACGATGTGACGATTGCCATCAGCGACGCGTCCGGTAACGTGGTGCGGCGGCTCACCGGACCGAAGACGGCGGGCATGCATCGAGTGGCGTGGGATCTCCGTGCCGAACCGTTCGGTCCTGCGACGACAGGGCTGGCCGGGGCCGTCGTACTGACCAACCTCGGGCCGTTCGTGCTGCCCGGCGATTACCGCGTGCAGGTGACCATCGACGGGAAGGCGGAGACGAGGACCGCGAAAGTGCTTCCCGATCCGCTCGTAGAGATGACCGATGCCGATCGGCAGACGCTGTACAAGACCCTGGTCACCATGACCAGCGTGCAGCGCACCGCCGACACCGCAGCCAATGCCGCTATCAAGCTCGATGAACAGATGGCGTCGATTGGCACCGCGTTAAAGGCGTATGCCGACGTGCCGCCGGCGGCGGCCACTGCCGTCGGCAATCTGACCAAGCGGGTCACCGAACTTCGCACATCGATCGCCGGTCGTCCGGGTCAGGGGGGCGGCGGCGGTGGTGGAGGCGGCGGACCGCAACCACTGCGCAATCGGATCAACTCGCTCAAGCAGGAGATGATCGGGTCGCAGTCCCTGCCGACGCGGTTGCAGTTAGCCCAGGTAGAGGCGGTGCAGAAGCAGCTTGCGACGCTGGTGGGCCAGATTAACGAGGTGATCGTGGCGAGTATGCCTGCGCTCTACAAGCAGCTTTCCGAGAGCAACATTCATCCCGGCCTCGGCACGGTGCCGCCGATCAAGCCATAGCCTCGACAGGCCGGCAGTCACGCGCATGCGTGGCTGCCGGCTGCTATCGCTCGTTCCACTTCAGCTTCTGCCGCAATACTTCGAAGTAACTTCTCGTCGTCGAGCGCACCAGCCGCAGCGGCCGCTCGGCGCGCGTGATCGTCAGTTCATCGCCTTCCTGCAGCCCGAACCCGGTCTGCCCATCGATGGTCACGTATACCTCATCGCCGGCATTCGAGCTCGTTGACGTGACGCGCACTTCGCGTTCGGCGGGAATGACGATGGGGCGGTTGGTGAGCGTGTGCGGGGCAATCGGCGTCAACACGAGCGCGTCCATCGCCGGATGCACGATCGGCCCGCCCGCGGCGAGGTTGTAGGCGGTCGATCCTGTCGGCGTCGCGACAATTAAGCCGTCGGCCTTCACCGCGCTCACGAATTGATCGCCGACCGAGACCGACAACTCGATCATTCGCGACAACGCCGTGCGCGAGAAGACCACGTCGTTGAGCGCCATGTGCGCCTCGCTCGAGCGGGTCGCCTGCGCGCACAGCATCATGCGTTGATCGAACATGCTGCGGCCGGCGAGCACGGCGTCGAGCGTTTGCTGCAGCTCCGGCCGCGTGATCTCGGTGAGAAACCCGAGCGAACCAAAGTTGACCGCGAGGATCGGGATGTCGCGGCCGCTTTCGGCGATCGCCTTGGCCATCGCCAGCAGCGTGCCGTCGCCGCCGAGCACCACGGCCAGGTCGCTTTGCCGCGCCAGTTCATCGCGTTCGAGTGCCGTCCGCGAGCCCGATGGGAACAGTTTTGCCGCTTCGACGGACCACACCGCGTCGAGGCCGCGGCTGCGCAGCCACGTTTCAAGTTCGACGAGCGTGTCGCGCGCGGCGACGAGTCCCGGTTTGACGGCGATTCCTATGCGCATGTGAACAGGCCAACAGGCCAACAAGGCCAACAAGGCCAACAAGGCCAACAAGGCCAACAAGGCCAACAAGGCCAACAGGCCAACAGGCCATCAGGCCACCAGGCCATCGGGCCATCGGGCCATCAGGCCTCAAGCCTCAAGCCCCAGGCCCCAAGCCCCAGGCCTCAAGCCCCAAGCCCCAAGCCCTCAGGCCCTCAGGTGGAGCAGAAATTCCTTGTTTCCTTCCGCCCCGGTAATCGGCGAGTCGATGAGACCCAGTCGTTTCAATCCTACTTCAGCCGCGGCCATCGTCACGTTCGCGATCACGCGAGCGTGGACGGTGGGATCCTGCACCAATCCGCCTTTGCCGACGTCGCCGCGGCCGGCTTCAAATTGCGGCTTGACGAGCACCACGATGTGGCTGCCGGGCGCGATCAACGGCGGCAGAACAGGGAAGATGTGGCGTAGTGAAATGAACGACACGTCGATGCTGACGCGTGTAATCAGGCCGCCCGGATTGGGTAGATCGCCGGGCTTCAGGTAGCGCGCGTTGGTATTTTCGATCACCGTAACGCGCGGATCGCTGCGGACTTTCCAATGCAGCTGACTGTGGCCGACGTCCAGGGCGATAACGTGCGTCGCACCGCGGTGCAGCCACACATCGGTAAAGCCGCCAGTAGACGCGCCAACGTCCAGCGCAATCGCGCCCGTGGCGTCAACCTGAAACGCATCCAGGGCATGGGCGAGCTTGATGCCGCCACGGCTCACCCATGGATGTTCCGGCCCGGTGACGCGAATGTCCGCGTCCACCGGCACCATCGTGCCGGCCTTGGCGGCGCCGTGGCCGTCGACGTCGACCTGTCCTGCGAGGATTAATGCGCGCGCTTTCTCGCGCGACTCGACGAGCCCCTTCTCGACCAGCAACGTATCGAGCCGCTGACGTTTCGGCGACTTCACGCGTTCGGCCCCTCACGCCCGTAATTTCGATGTCGCGCAGGGCCGTTCAACACAGGCTCACGCCTTACGTTCGATGATCCAGCTGGCGATGTCGGCCAGTCGTGAGTCGAGGAGGCCGGTGCGTTCCAGCGCTCGTCGCGCGTTGGCGTGACAGGCGGCGGCCATTTCTTTCGATCGGTCGAGGCCGTAAAAGGCGGGATAGGTTGGTTTGCCGGCCGCGCGATCCTTGCCGGCGGTCTTGCCGAGCGACGCCGACGAGCCTTCTTCGTCGAGGATGTCGTCGACGATCTGAAACGCCAATCCGATCTCGAGTCCGTACTCATCGATCGCCGCAAAGATGCGATCGCTTGCGCCCGCCATTATCGCGCCGGAGGAAACGGACGCACGAATCAACGCCCCGGTCTTCCGCAAATGCATCGACTGCAAACCGTCGGCGTCGAGTGGGGCAGGCGCGTGATGCGGGCCAGGCTTCACGGCCGCCAGGTCGATCGCCTGTCCGCCGACCATGCCGGTGGCGCCGGCGGCCTCGGCGATCAGCGCGATCACGCGCAGCTTGCGCTGCATCAAGGTGTGATGGTGCCCCTTCGGCTCTCGCGCCAGCAGCGCGAACGCTTCGGCCTGCAGGCCGTCGCCGGCGAGGATCGCCATGCCCTCGCCCTGCACTACGTGCGCCGTCGGCCGCCCGCGCCGCAACTCATCGTCGTCCATGGCGGGCAGATCGTCGTGCACCAGCGAATAGGTGTGGATCATTTCGAGCGCGCATGCCGCGGGCATCGCGATATCGCGCGCCGCAGCCTCGGACGATCCCATCGACTGGGCCACCGCTTCTGCACCGGCCAGCGCGAGAATGGGTCGCAGGCGTTTGCCGCCGCCCATCAGGCTGTAACGCATCGCCTCGGCGATCACCTCTGGCGCCAGCGGCGGTTTTGGCAGCCACGCCTGGAGCGCGTTGTCGACGTCCTTGCGGCGCGCTTCTACATACGCCTCAAAGGTCACGAGGCTCCGCTCACGGCAATGGCTTCTCGCTTCGCCTCGTGATGCCAGCTGCTCTTGAGCCGCGCTCGGCGCCGGTGGGTCTTGAAGACCGGCATCAGGAATCTCGTGGTGGTCTTCAAGACTCGTCGTCTTCGTCTGGCAGGTTCAGCGAGGATGGCGCTGCTTTCAGCTCGCCACGCTCGTTTACGATCTCGATACGCCGCTCGGCGGCTTCCAGGCGCGAATGGCAGAATCGCGACAGCTGCACGCCGCGCTCGTAAAGCTCCAGCGACTTCTCGAGCGCGAGATCCCCTTCTTCGAGCTTCTTGACGATGGTTTCGAGCTCCGCGATCGCGGCCTCGAAGTCTTTGATTGTCGGATCGCTCATCCATCCACCTTCGTCACGCGCGCCTCGAACGAGCCGCGTTCGAGCGTCACGCTGACATCTTCTCCCGGCGTCAGCGTGGCAGCATCACGAATGATACGCGTTCGCGCTGCATCCCAGGTAACGGCGTAGCCGCGGCCAAGCACCGCCAGCGGACTGAGCCCTTCGACGCGCGCCGCCAGTGCACCGAGTCGATGTTGCGACGCGGCCACCCGGCGGCGAACCACCGCCTGCAGCTGCGCGTCGCGCGAAATCAACCGCGTGCGGACGGCGGCGAGGCGATGACGCGGATCGAACTGGTCGAGCGATCGCCGCAATAGATCATGACGCCGCGAGCGGCGCGACACCGACTGGTTCATGCATTGACGGAGCGACGCCGCGAGCTCGGCGACGTGCCGGCCGCGCACGGCGATGCGGCCGCGATAGCCGGCAAACCCGGGCCGCGCTTCCAGCACGTGCAGGCGCGTCTCCATCCGGCGGAGCCGATGATGGATGGCGGCATCTAGACGCTCGCCGATGCGATCGATGTGCCCGAAGAACTCGTCTTTACGCCGCACCACGAGCTCGGCGGCAGCCGATGGCGTCGGCGCGCGAAGGTCGGCCACGAAATCGGCGATCGTGAAATCCGTTTCGTGCCCGACGCCGGAAATGATCGGGACCTGGCAGGCGGCAATGACGCGAGCCAGCACTTCTTCGTTGAACGCCCACAGATCTTCGAGCGAGCCGCCGCCGCGCGCGACAATCACGACATCGACGCCTTCGATCCGTTCGATCTTGCGGATGGCGTGCGCCACTTCGCGGCCGGCGCCCTCCCCCTGGACCCGGGTCGGCGACAGCACGAGGTGCGCGTTCGGATAGCGCCGCCGCAGGACGCGAATGATGTCCCGCAGCGCCGCGCCGTCGAGCGAGGTGACGATGCCGATGCGGCGAGGCAGTGCGGGCAGCGGCCGCTTGCGTGACGGATCGAACAAGCCTTCAGCGGCGAGTTTCTTTTTCAGCTGTTCGAAAGCCTGTTGCAGCGAGCCGAGCCCTTTCGGCTCGAGGTGCTCGCAAATGATCTGATATTCGCCCTTCGGGTCGTAGACGCTGACCTTGCCCCGCGCCACCACCTTCAATCCGTCTTCGGGCTTGAACTTCAAGTAGCGAACCGCGGACCGGAACATCACCGCCTTGATCTGCGACGCGCTGTCCTTCAGCGTGAAATACAGGTGCCCCGTATTCCACACGCGCGCGTTCGAGATCTCACCCTCGACCCACACGGTCTGCAGGGAGTTCTCTAACAGATCGCGGATTGTCGCGTTCAGTTCGCCGACTGTTAAAACCACGCGGCGAACCGAGCTCCCGGCGCTCACACCGGTTCCAGGAGTTCCAGAGGGTTCCAGAGGTTGGGTTCGCTGGTTGCTGGGTAACTCCCGAACTCCGGAAACCTGTGGAACCAAACCCTTGGAACCCTTTGGAACCTCCGGAACCTTTCGAACCGCAGTGTGGTTGTTGTCGTCGTCGAAGGGGAGCCGCGTCACGCGCGGGCTCCTAACGTTTGCGCCTCGGTGATCGTCTTGAGCTGATCTTCCGACAACGAGATCCGTTCGATGTGCGTGGCCCGGCCGGACTGTTCGTCGACCGTGACGAGGGCTCCGTTCAGCCGCGGATCGCCGCTCGCGGTTTCGAATCGTCCTGGCAGGCCGGACACGAACCGCGCGATCACCGCGTCTCGATCCATACCAATCACGCCGTCGTGTGGGCCGGTCATGCCGGCATCGCTCAGGCACGCAGTGCCGCCGGAGAGAATCCGTTCGTCCGCGGTTTGCACGTGGGTATGCGTGCCGATCACCGCCGCGACCTGGCCGTCAACGTAGTAGCAGAACGCCATCTTCTCCGACGTCGTTTCAGCGTGGAAGTCGATGAAGATCACCTGCGCGCCCTCCGCCTTCACGTGCGCGATTTCGCGATCGGCGGCGCGGAACGGATCGTCGATCGCATGCAGGAAGACGCGGCCCATCACGTTGATGACGCCCACGCGCACGCCGTTCCTGGCGGCAACAACGCACGATCCAACGCCAGGAGTGCCGGCCGGATAGTTCG
>DASVFC010000346.1:0-2220 GCA_036380235.1 Vicinamibacterales bacterium | reverse complement strand
TCGATCACGTGATCGTGGCGATTCCCGCACCGCAAGCCGCCGCCCTCGTGGCGTCCGTCCCATCCCTGGCTGCAACGGCCGCACGCGTGCGCATGCTGCCGAGTTGGACCGTGGCTGCAGCCTTCGAAGAACGTGTCGGCGCACGGTTCGATGCCGCCTTCGTCAACGGCAGCCCGCTCGGCTGGATCGCGCGCAATACGTCGAAGCCAAAACGAGACTGGAAGGTTGATACGTGGGTGTTGCAGGCGACGACGTCGTGGAGCGCCGCGCATATCGACGATCGATCAGACGACGTTGGTGCGTTCCTGATGGAGTCCTTCGAAGATCTGATCGCGAAGGGCCTGCCCCGCGCCTTCTATGCCACGGTGCACCGCTGGCGCTACGCCGCCGCCGAGCCGCCGTTGGCCATCGGCGCCATTCACGATCAGGAGTCACGAATTACATTGTGCGGCGACTGGTGCCTGGGCTCGCGTATCGAGGACGCATTCCTCAGCGGCGTGAAGGCGGCAGAACTGATCCCTGACTAGCAGCACCGATTAACACGAAGGAAACGAAGGGCACTGATCCCTGATCCCTGATCCCTGATCCCTGATCCCTGACTGCTACTCCGCCTTCGGCGCCTTCTTCTTATTCGCCTTCATCACCTTGCCTCGCTCGCCACCGGTCCAACGCATCTGCACCAGCGTCCCAAACGAACCAAGCGCCACCCACGCCCACGGCAGCCATGCCATGCCCGGCGCGGGGTTCAGCGGATACACGACCCACGGGTTACCTTCCGCGGCGGCTCGCAGCGGGCCACCGTCGCCCATCACGGCGAGGCCGCCGATCAACAGCGTCCACGCGCCGGCGAACGCAGTGCCGATGATGATCACATAGCGCTGCAGCCACGTCGCGACCACCGCACCGGCCACGGAAAACAGGATCACCACCGCGGGATGCGGATCGCCCTCGACCTGTGTCCAGATCAGGTTGACCAGCAGCGCGCCGATACCGGCACCGACGAGGGCGACGCCGACGAAATAGGCGGCGAGCAGGACGCCGGCGCCGATCAGGCCGCCGACGAAGGCGCCGATCAACATCGGAGTGGTGTTCGCCGGACCGAAGAACGAGCTCGCCGCCAGCACACCGATCACGAACCCGAACATGCCGAGGACGATCTTGAAGAGGCGGTAGCCGAAGAAACACGAGAGGAGGCCGCCGGCGATCAGGATGACGGCGGCCGGAGCCTGGTAAGCGGCAGGCAACATTGGGAGTCGCGCCGATTCTACACTTCTCTGCGGCCGTCGATCGCTTTCCCGACCGTCAGGTCGTCAGCGTAATCCAGGTCGCTGCCGACGGGGATGCCGGTGGCGATGCGCGTGACGCGCAGCCCGAGCGGCTTCAGCAACCGCGCCAGGTAGATCGCCGTCGCCTCACCTTCGACGGTGGGGTTGGTGGCGAGGATGACTTCGTCAACGCCGCCGGCGGCGATGCGCGACAGCAGCCCCTTGATCTTCAAGTCGTCCGGGCCCACCCCCTGCAGCGGCGAAATGGCGCCCATCAACACGTGATACACGCCGCGGAACCCGCCGGCGCGATCGACGACGTTGACGTTCTGCGGTTCCTCGACGACGCAGATCAGGCGATGGTCGCGCCGCGGATCGTCGCACATCGAGCAGGGATCGACGTCGGTGATGTTGTTGCAGGTGCTGCAGTAGGTGACGCGATCCTTGACGTCGCGGATCGCCTGGCACAGGCGCTCGGCGTCTTCACGCGGCGTGCGCAGGATGTGGAACGCAAGCCGCTGCGCGCTCTTGGCGCCGATGCCCGGCAGTTTCTTGAACTGGTCGACGAGTTCCTGCAGCGATCCGGGCAGCATCCAGCGAGGCTCCGCCTAGAGTCCGGGCAGGCCGAGGCCGCCAAGCAGGCCGCCCATCTTCTGCTTCAAGGCATCATCCACCTTGCGATGGGCGTCGTTGACGGCGGCGAGGATCAGATCCTGGAGCATGCCGATGTCGTCCTTCGACACCACTTCCGGATCGATCACAATCTTCTGCAGGTGCTTGTGCCCGTTCACGGTGACCGTGACCATGCCGCCGCCGGCGGTAGCCTGCACCGACAACTCCGACATCTGCTGTTGCAGGCGTTCTTGCATTTCCTGAGCCTGCTTCATCATGTTTTGGATGTTCATAGCGTTGGGCAATCGGCAATCAGCGTTCTTCGACCGTGGTCTTCTCGACC
>DASVFC010000345.1:0-2879 GCA_036380235.1 Vicinamibacterales bacterium | reverse complement strand
AGCCGCCCGTCCTCCTGCAGCTCGAAACCGTCCTCGGTCGCCTGCACCTGGCTGACAGTGAACCCAATCTTCTCGCCGCGGTAGTAAACGCCGCGCCACTGCGCCTGCGTGCCGTAGCGCGCGAGGTCGGTTGCCAGGTTGATTGGCGATGCCTGCAGATAGGCGCGATTGATGACCACGCCCATGGTCACCATCCACGACATCACGGCGAGAATGGCGAGCGGCCGCGTGACCGCGCGAGGCAAAGGTCGAATCAGTCGTGGGACGGCCATGCGAGAGTGGTCGCCGGGTTATCGGCCATACCGGCCGCGTACCTTAGCGAGACGACGACCACCCGCGCACCGGCTTTACTGCTTGATGTAGAGCGCCGAGGTATTCACTTTCTGGCCTTGCGCATTAACCCCCGTCACCGTCACGGTTCGCGTCTTGCCATCCTTCGCAACCGTCGACCTCGCCGTTTGTACGACCTTACCGGCCTTCTTGCGAGTGAACTCGATGGTGTGGGAGTCGATCCGTTTGAGCGATGTCGTATCCCAGTCGGGATTGCCCTTCACAGGGTGATCCTTACCGTCGAAGCTTGCGGTGTACTCGGTGTTATTAGTGCCGGAGGCGGTGACTGCCTTCGTTGTCACCTTCATCTCCTGGCCCTCAGCCGCAAATACCGAGGTTTGGCTCTTCGGCGCCGTGCCAGGCGCATACTTGGATTTCTCCAGGCTCAGCACCCAGGTGCCGACGTGCGGGTCCGATTGCGCCAACACCGCCGCCGATGCCACTACCATCGCCACGCCCAACACGCCGACGACGCCGACAGCTCGATTTTTCATGGGACGTCTCCTTGCAGAACCGGGAACGAGGAGCGCAGCGTATCACGCGGCGGCCTACCGCGCCTGCACGATGAATGTCGCCACGTAATCGCGCGGATGAATCTCCCGGTCGGATCGCGGGTACGGCTGCAGTTGCGACAGGCTGATCGTGAAACGTGAATACGTGGCCTGCGATCGCGGGGGGACGGTATCCAGATCACGACCGGCCGGCGCCTCGCCCGGCATCGACAGCGTCACGCCAACCACGGCTTCACCGGCGCGCACGCAGAGCGCGTCCATTGGACACCGCGAATCGGATCGCACCGCATCAAACCGAATGCGCAGGCCGTCGTTCACAACCGCGGTGTCGCCGACGGCGAGCTCGAATGGTTGATTTGCCTGAACGCGACCGGGTTGCGTCGGACTGCCACTGCAGGCCACGATTGACACGGCCAGTACGACACTCAGGACCCGCATGCGAAAGCAGTACTATTTTCGGCGGTCACCGCGACGGCAATGCTGGCGCTATCGGAACAGATCGAGCATGTACGAATACTTGATGATTAACGATCGATCGGTTCGTTCCGGTCGCTCGAACAAGTCGTAGAGCCCGCGGGTATCTGTATAGACGACGAATAAGCCCGTGTTCGCGGCCTGCAGCCAGCCGAAGCGGAAGTTCATCGACCACAGGTCGGCGCGATCGTTGTACTGGATCAACGCCTGCGTGAAGATGCGCGGCGAGAACGAATACGACACGCGCGTGCGCACGAGATTGGTGACGAACGAGCCCCACGGCAGATCGATGTCGTTGCGCTGGTAATTGACCTCGGTGGTCAGCGCGTCGCCGGCGCGGAACCTGATCGTCGGGTTGAGCGCGACACGATCGCCGCCGAAGAAGCCGCCGATGGTGGCGCGCATCGACACGCTGAACGGCGCGCCCTGGTTGCTCATCGCCACCAGCTGCGCCTCGGCGTGATCGTAGGTGCCGGGCGGCACGAACACACCTGGATAAATTTCGAACGGCGTCCGCACGCCCTCGCGCGTGACGTTCATGCCGGTGTGAATTTCTGTGCTGTCACGGAATTGCCAGTGGCTGTCGATGTGCCAGAAGCCCGTCTCCTGGAAGCCATCGAGGCCCCAGAACCCGCGATACGACGTGTGCGGGCGCATCTCCTGCAGCTTGAAATCGTTCTCGGGACGGAACCGGGTCATCAGGAACACGTCGGGCTTACGGTAGCCGCGACGGCTGAGGAAGCCGACAGCGGGATTGAAGCCATCGCCGACTTCCTGGTAGCCGACGTTGAAGTCCCATTGCGGCCGGTTGGTCTGCGAACGGATGTTGTAGGCGTAGTCGCTGTCTTCCACGTCCGGCGTTTCCGTCCGCGACATGAAGCCTGAAATCACCGTCGTCATGCCGATGCCAATCTTGCCGTCGAGACCGTAGGTGCGGCCGTATTCGTTTTCTCCGGCCAGATCACCGGTTGCCTGCCGGTTGGTAAAGATGGCGCCGATCGACGATCGATTCGGCAAGTCGCGGCTCAGCCGCGCCACAGTGAAGTTGGTGCTCGCCACGGTGTCGTTGTAGTCGGAGGTCTGCATGTTGAGCAGCCCGACGTTGAACTTGCCGGCCTTGCCCGAGACGCGGCCACCGCCGAGAATCGGAATCGATTGTCCCTGCTCGCCGATGCCGATGCGCCGGCTGAAGAACAGATCCACCTCGCCGGGATTACCGACGCTGAAGAAGCCGGCGTTCTCGAGGAAGAAGGGACGCTTTTCCGGAAAGAACAAATTGAACCGATCGAGGTTGACCTGTTGATCGTCGACCTCGACCTGGGCGAAGTCGGTGTTTATGGTGGCGTCGAGCGTCAGGCTGGGCGTGATGCTGTATTTCACGTCGCCGCCGAAGTCGTAGTCGGTCTCGCTCTCGACCGGCTTGACGCCAGACTCGAAGACGTTGCCAAGCGCGTAGGGCGTGATGCGGAAGTTCCGCAACGGCGGTGTTTGCACGCCGGTGATCGAGCCGGCCAGCGACAGCCGATACAGGTTGAACTGACGCGGGATCGGCGCCCAATAGGT
>DASVFC010000344.1:0-3361 GCA_036380235.1 Vicinamibacterales bacterium | reverse complement strand
CGCGCATGTTGATCGACAAACCTACCGGTTTGTCGGCACCAGGGTCTCTTGCCAGGCATCGAGATCGGCCAACGCGCGTTCGGCGATCATCAGCTTCTTCTTCATCTTGTCGCGCGGCGGCTGCTCGAGCGGCGGCATGATGCCGTGCGTGATATTCGTGGGCTGGTAGGTCTTGGGATCGGCATGCGACACGTAATACGCCAGCGACCCGATGGCGGTCGTGCGCGGCGGCGCCTGGGGCGCGTCGCCTTTCGCGATCGCCGCCGCGTTACGGCCGGCGATCAATCCCGACGCGGCCGACTCGACGTAACCCTCGACGCCAGACACCTGCCCGGCGAACAAGAGATCCGGCCGATGCCGCGTCTGCCACGTCGGCAGCAGCACCTTCGGGCCGCAGATATAGGTGTTGCGATGCACCATGCCGTAGCGAACGAACTCGGCGTTCTCGAGGCCCGGAATCATCCGGAGCACGCGGGCCTGGTCGCCCCATTTGATCTGTGTCTGAAATCCAACCAGGCTGTAGTGATCGCCCGCCAGCGTGTCTTGCCGGAGCTGCACGACCGCGTATGGCAACTTGCCTGTCCGCGGATCCTTGAGGCCCACCGGCTTCATCGGGCCGAAACGCAAGGTGCCTTCGCCGCGATGCGCCATCACTTCGATGGGCAGGCAACCTTCGAAAAATTTCGCCTTGTCGAAATCGTGAACGGTGGCTGATTCAGCCGCGATCAGCGCCGCATAGAAAGCGTCGTACTCTTCCTTCGACATCGGGCAGTTCAGGTAATCGCCTTCGTCCGACTGCTCGAGCGCTTCACCAGGCGCCGCAGTCCAGACATTGCGGCCCCAACGGGAAGCACGAAACACCTTCGACATGTCGATCGACTCGGCGAGCACGATCGGGCTGATTGCGTCGTAGAAGGACAGGTGTTCTTCGCCGACCATCTGCTGGATGCTCTGTGACAGTGCATCCGACGTGAGCGGGCCGGTGGCGACGATCACCGGCGACCATTCACTGCCCGGGACGGCCAGCACTTCCTCCCGCGAGATGTGAATGCGCCGATGGCGCTGCACCGCCTCGGTCACCGCGTGCGAGAACAGCTGGCGATCGACGGCCAGGGCGGCGCCAGCTGGGACCCGCGCCTTGTCGGCGCTCTTCATCACAATGGATCCGAGCCGGCGCATCTCTTCCTTGATCAGGCCGACGGCGTTGTCGACCTTGTCGGCGCGGAACGAGTTGCTGCAGACGAGTTCGGCGAGCGAATCGGTCTTGTGCACCGCGGTCGGCCGGACCGGGCGCATCTCGTGAATCGTGACGTCGACACCGAGTTCCGCCGCTTGCCAGGCCGCTTCGGAGCCGGCGAGACCACCGCCGATGATGTGGATCATGTTAGCAATCAATCTGCAATCTGCCATTTGCCATCAGCCGTCGGCCTTCAGCCTTCAGCCTTCAGCAAACAGCAATCAATCTGCAATCTGCCATCAGCCATCAGCAATCAATCTGCAATCTGCAATCTGCCATCTGCAATCAATCTGTCAATCTGCCATCTGCAATCAGCAATCAGACTTGCGTCGTCTTCCATGCGCCACGTCTAAAGATAACGCCGCTGACCACTGCCAGCAGCGAAAAAGCAACCGTCATTGCGATGAACACGCCTTGTGGTCCCATCTCGAGTTGAATCGCCAGCAGCCACGCCAGCGGGATCTGGAACAACCAGAAACAGCCAAGGTTGATCCAGGTCGGGGTCCACGTGTCGCCGGCGCCGTTGAACGACTGCGTGAACACCAGGCCGTAGGCAAAGAACACGAATCCCGCGCTGACGATACGCAGGCAGCTCGTGGCATACGGCGCGACGCGGGGATCGCTCGTGTAGATCGCCACGATCTGCGGCGCGAGTACGACAAAGAACACGCTGACGAGGCCGAGCACGAGGGCGTTGTACTTTCCAGCCGTCCACACCGAACGCTCGGCGCGATCGGGATCTTTCGCGCCCAACGCCTGGCCCACCATCGTGGCCGCGGCGTTCGCGAGTCCCCACGCGGGCAGGATGGCAAAGATCACGGTCCGAATGCCGATGGTGTAACCGGCGAGCGCATCGCTGCCGAACGTCGAGATCACGCGCACCAGGCCGATGTAGCTCGAGGTGTCGATCAGGATCTGCAGGAAGCCGGACCCGCTGAGACGGCACACGTTCCACATCACCTTCGGCACCAACTCGATGTGCCGGCGGTGGAGGCGAATGCGGCTCCGCCCCGATCCCAGCATCCACAGTTGTGTGGTGACCGCCACGCCGCGACCGATGTTGGTAGCGATCGCGGCGCCTGTCACGCCCATCGCCGGGATCGGGCCCAACCCGAAAATGAGAATCGGATCGAGCACGATGTTGATGGCGTTGCCGAGCCACAGCATGCGCATCGCGATAGCGGGATCACCGGCGCCGCGGAAAATCGCGTTGATCAGGAACAGCAACGTCACCGTGACGTTGCCGGCGAACATCACCTGCGTATATCCGAGCGATGACGCGATCATCGACTCGGTCGCACCCATTAACCGCATCAAACGCTCGGCGTTGAAGAAGCCGAAGGCGCCAACCGCCACCGCGACGATGACCCCGAGTGCGATCGCCTGCGCCGCGGCCTGCGCCGCACCCTCGTCGTCTTTTTCGCCGATGCGACGCGACACCACCGCCATTGCGCCGATGCCGAGGCCGAGCGCCACGGTGTAAACGATCGTCAGCATGGTTTCGGTGACGCCGACGGTGGCAACCGCGTCAGCGCTGACGCGCGAGACGAAGAACACGTCGACGACGGCGAACAGGGATTCCATCGCCATTTCGAGCACCATCGGCACCGAGAGCATGACCAGCGCCGGGCCCACCGGGCCAGCGGTGTAGTCGCGCTCCGAACCGCGCACCGCTTCGAGAAAAAGCAACCAGTACCGCTTCATCACACGCACCTGCACCTAACCCTGCAACCAGGCGCCGTGCACCTGGGGTTAGGACAAGTGAACGAGCGGAAAACTATTCGTGGAAAATAACGACCGCAATTCCGGCCATAGCCGGAATGACCTGTCCGCCGAAAGCCTGGCGGAAGCGGAAGCGCGAGGAGATGGTGGTGGGTTTCATCGGTCGCTCAGTAGGGACAGCAGTATAGCCTACGTTCGGGCCGTCGAGAAAAACTCCCGCATCAGACGGCGCAGTAAGCCAATCGAGGCCAGCACCGCGATCAGGTTCGGAATCGCCATCAATCCGTTCAGCGTATCCGAGACGTCCCACACGACCTGGAGCGAACCGGTCGCGCCGAGATAGATGAACACCAGCCAGAGCAGGCGATACGGCAGCGCCGCCTTCGCGCCGAACAGGTACAC
>DASVFC010000343.1:0-3029 GCA_036380235.1 Vicinamibacterales bacterium | reverse complement strand
CGTGGGCGTGCTCGCCGCCATCGCCGGGTTCGCCGCGTTGATTCCCTCGTTCTTCGGACCCGTCGCATTCGCGGTCGGTCCAGTTCGGCTGTCGATCTCCGACAGTTTCAAGCCGCTGACGCTGGCGATCGTTTTCCTCGTCATCCTCGCCTGCACTTCTTCTACGGTGCGCGGATGGGCGCGCGCGCGATCGGCTTTCGGCTTCTATGTAATCGCCACGATGGCAATGTTCACGCTGGCGCTCGGTCCGACGGCCCGTTTGCTGGGAGAACCGGTGTTTTACAAGGCGCCGTACTCATGGCTGATGGTGTTGCCGGGATTCAGCGACGCGTTTCGCGCGCCGGCTCGTTTCGCGTTGCTTGCGGTCCTCACGCTGTCCATCGCGGCCGCGTTAGCGTTCCAGCAAATGCTGAAGCATGCAAGGCCGGCACATCGCGTCGTCGCTGCCGTATGTCTGGCCGTCGGCGTGATGCTGGAAAGCTGGAGCGTTCCCGTGCGCCTCTTCGAGCCACCGCCGCCGCTAGAGATTCCGCACGGCGTGCCTCGGGAGGCGGCGATCATGGAGTGGCCACCGGGCGTGTACGAAGATGCGGCGGCGATGTACCGCACGATCAAGCACGGCCGCCACACGGTAAACGGCTTGAGCGGGTACCAACCGCCGCACTACGGCGCGTTGTCGGCCGCACTTGCCGATGGCTACGTCGATGCGATGGTGCCGCTCTCCTCGTTTGGCGACATCGCCGTCTTCTTCGCGAAGAGTGATCCCGAGACGCCAACGGACGTGGCGGCATTCGCGGCAGAAACCGATGCGGTGGCACTTGGTGATACGGCGACCCACATCGTGTATCTCCTGCGCCGCCGCGGTGAGGCCACACCGGCCGGAATGCCGGCAACAACGCGGCGCGTTTCGATCGAGTCTTCCATCGCAAGCGAGTCGGTGCGTTACATGACCGACGGCGACTACGCGACTGCGTGGGGTACGCCCGCCGCACAATCGGGCAGCGAGTGGTTCATCGTCGATCTGCAAACGCCGGTTACCGTCAGAGGCGCGGTGCTCGCGAGCGGCGATCGCATGACGCTGTTCGGTCGCGAGATCGCAGTGGATCTCTCGATGGACAAGACCACCTGGACCGAAGTGTGGCGAGGTAAGTTTGCCAGACCTACGGTGGCCGCCGGCGTGGTGCGCCCCGCTCAACTGGATGTTGGCGTCGAGTTTGCCCCCACGGAGGCGAGATACCTCCGCATCCGTCAGCTCGGGCGATCGCGTGAACCCTGGGCGGTGGCGGAGTTCGCCGTGATTACAGCGCCGTAGCTACGCCCGTCCCGCGAACTCGCGCGTCTCGGTGTGCACCTTCACCTTTTCGCCTTCCTTGATGAAGAGCGGCACCTGGATCTCCAGCCCGGTCTCGAGCGTCGCAGCTTTGGTGACGCTGCCGCTCGCCGTATTGCCGCGGACACCCATTTCCGTTCTCGTGACCGTCAGCTCGACGTGCGGCGGGAACACGATGCCGATAGGCTGGCCGTTATAGCGGTGAATCTGCGCCTCGATGTTGTCCACGAGCAGCAGGCGATCGTCGCCCAGCTGGTCGGCGCTCAACGTCAGGGTCTCGAACGTCTCCTGATCCATGAAGTGGTAGCCGTCGCCGTCCGCGTAGGTGAACGTCACTGCCGACATCACCAGGTCGGGTTCACTGAATTTCTCGCCGGCTTTGAAGGTCTTATCGAACACGGCACGGGTGATCAGGTTGCGCATCTTCAAGCGAACCAGCGTCTGCCCGCCGCGCGCCGTCGGCTTCGATACTTCGACGTCGAGGCAGTGGTAGGGCGCATTTTCGTATTCGAAATAAGACTTTCGCTTGATCTCGATCGCTTCTATCAATGCGGGCATCCGCTTATCGTACACTGAGCCTATGAACCGCGTCCGTATCCGCTACTGCGTCAGCTGAAACTACCTGCCCCGCGCCACCCGGGTGGCGGCGCTGATAAAGCAGGATTCCGGCGCGGATGCCGATCTCGAGCCGGGTGGGCGAGGCGAGCTGAGCGTCTGGGTCGACGGCAAGAAAGTCGCCGACAAGACGATGCGAGGGTTCCCCGCTGACGCGGAGGTCCTGACCGCCGTTAAGGGGGCGCTGGGGGATTAGATCTTGCTTGCTCGAGAAGCATGGCTTCTCAGCACACGTCCGTGTGGGCCGCCACGGCCCAGCTTCCTGCGTTTTCTCCTCTCACAATCGACACCGCGGCGGACGTCTGTATCGTCGGGGCCGGAATCTCCGGTCTGACGACAGCTTACTTGCTTACCCAAGTTGGGAAATCCGTCGTCGTGCTTGACGATGGCGCGGTTGGCAGCGGCATGACCGGGGTAACGACGGCACACCTCGTCAATGCGCTGGATGACCGCTTTTTTGATCTGGAACGCCTGCATGGTGAACGCGGCGCGCGCCTGGCCGCCGAGAGTCACACCGCTGCGATTGACCGTATCGAGAGCATCGTGAACCGCGAGCGGATCGCGTGCAATTTTATCCGTCTGGACGGTTACCTGTTCTGCGCTCCCGAGCACGACGAGGCCTATCTCGACCGCGAGCTCGCAGCGGTGCACCGCGCCGGCTTGAATGGCGTGACCAAAGTGCCGCGGGCGCCGCTGTCGTTCGATACTGGTCCTTGCCTGCGCTTTCCGAACCAGGCACAGTTTCACCCGCTGAAGTACCTCGCCGGCGTGGCGCAGGCCATCGAGCGAGGCGGTGGCCGCATTTACACGGGCAGCCACGCGACGAAGCTAAGCGGCGGCAGCGATGCAGCGGTTGAGACGGCGACCGCCATGGTGCGGGCGCGCCATGTTGTGGTCGCGACCAACTCGCCGGTGAACAACCTGGTTGCGATTCACACGAAGCAGGCGCCTTACATGACCTATGTGATTGGCGCGAAGGTACCGCGCAACGCCGTGACGACGGCGTTGTATTGGGACACGGGCGATCCGTATCACTACGTCCGCCTTCAGCCGATCGATGCCGATCACGACCTGTTGATCGTCG
>DASVFC010000342.1:0-2242 GCA_036380235.1 Vicinamibacterales bacterium | reverse complement strand
CGGCAACCAGGGCGCCGCGCAGGTGATCGTGTTCAATCAGAAAGACAACATGCTCGAAGGCGGCGTCGATCGGCGTCCGCCCGACGGCGGCGCCGCCGGCAAATAAAGGACCGTTGCTGCAGACCGGGTCGCGAGACCCGGGCCTGTTCTATTCCTCGGGGGTTCGGTTGACGTACTCGAAACCGAACCGTCCCTTGACGCAGAGGTTGCCGAGGGTGACTTCGTTGTCGAATGGCGACGTCACCTTGATGATCTTCTGATCCTGAACGTGCACTGTCAGCGTGCAGCCGACACCGCAGTACGGACAGATGGTGTCGGTGGCGGTTTGCGCCTGCGGCCGCCACTCGCCCGCCTCGCGCAGCTCGAACTCCGGCTTGGCCATCAAGGCACCAGTCGGACAAACGGCGATGCAGTTGCCGCAGTAGACGCACGCCGAATCCGGCAGCGGCACGTCGAGCTCAGTCGAAATGTGCGCATCGAAGCCGCGCCCGGCCACCGCGATCGCGAACGTGTTCTGATGATCGGTACCGCACGCCTCGACGCACTTGTAGCAGAGCACGCACTTGCCGTAATCGCGGATGTAGAGGTCGTTATCGATCTTGACCGGCTGCGCGACCGTTGCACCGTTGCCAAAGCGGCCGGGATTGGCGCCGTACTCTTTCATCATCGGCGCCAGCGTCGGGGCCGTTGACAGATCGACGGACGAGGCCAGCAACTCGAGCACCAGCTTGCGCGACAAATCAACGCGCGGTGATCGCGTCTTCACCACCATGCCGCCTTCTACCTTGCGCGAGCACGCCGGCGCCAGCACGCGCGCACCTTCCACCTCGACCACGCACACGCGGCACGCGTTCACCGGCGTCAGCGTCTCGAGATAGCACAGCGTCGGAATCTCGATGCCGAGCACCTTGCAGGCGTCGATGATGGTCGTGCCCTGGGGCACGTCGATGGCGTGGCCGTCGATCGTCAGCGACACCTTTGCCTTCTCGGTCGGCGCCGGCGGCGCCGGCAGATCCGTCGATCGAGGCGGATGGCGAAACGAGATCGACTCCGTGCTCATTTCACACCTCCGAGCGATGGCACGTTCGCAAACGCTGTTTCAATCGCAGACGAGGCCGTCTGGCCGAGACCGCAGATCGACGCGTCGCGCATGGCCTGCCCCAGCTCGCCAATCAACACGTTGTCGGATGAACGGCCCTTCAACAACTCGTCTTGCCTCACTGTGCCGACCCGGCACGGCACACATTGGCCGCACGACTCGTGGCGGAAGAACTCGGCGATCCGTGCCAGCGTGTCGTGCAGATCCGCACTATCGTCGAACACCATGATCACACCGGAGCCAAGCGTGGCGTTGGCCGCGCGCGCGCCTTCGAACGACAGCGGCATGTCGAGCGCCGAGGGCCCGACGAACGTTCCCGCCGCGCCGCCAAGCAACACCGCCTGCAGCGTGCGGCCGTTCGTGATGCCACCGGCCACGTCGATCGCCTCGCGCAGCGTGCGTCCGCATTCAATCTCGTACAATCCCGGCTTGGTGACGTGTCCAGACAAGCAGAACAGCCGCGTGCCCGTCGATCCGGGCGTGCCGACCCTTGCCCACGCCGCACCGCCTTCATTGACGATGTCGAGCACGTTGACCAGCGTTTCGACGTTGTTGACGACGGTCGGCTTGCCGAACAGGCCATGCTGCGCCGGAAATGGCGGCTTCGAGCGTGGCTCGCCGCGCTTGCCTTCGATGGAATTGAATAACGCGGTCTCTTCGCCGCAGATGTAGGCGCCGCCGCCGCGGCGAATCTCGATGTCGAAGGCAAAGCCTGAACGGGCGACATTTGGGCCGAGCAGGCCTGCGGCCAGGGCTTGCGCAATAGCATGGCCGATCGCGCGCTCGGCTTCGGGATACTCACCGCGGATGTAGATGAATCCGCGCTGCGCGCCAACCGCCAACCCACAGATCGTCATCGCCTCGATCACGGCGAAGGGATCCTTCTCCATCACGACACGATCCTTGAACGTGCCCGGCTCGGACTCGTCGGCGTTGCAGACCACGTAGTGCGGCGTCACAGCTTCTTTCGCGACCGCTTCCCATTTGCGTCCAGTTGGAAACGCGGCGCCGCCGCGGCCCATCAGCTTCGCCGCATTCACCTCGGCGATCACGCGGGCAGGCCCCATCTCGAGCGCCTTTGCCAGCGCGGCATAGCCACCGGCCTTGCGATAGGCGTCAAGGCTCGCGGGGTCGACGCGGCCG
>DASVFC010000341.1:0-7330 GCA_036380235.1 Vicinamibacterales bacterium | reverse complement strand
TCGCCGGTTAGCCATATCACCGGCGCCGCAAACAGCGCGGTGCCGATCAGGTTCTCTGAGTACGCCAGTGTGTTCGGCAACGGATGGTAGATGTTGGCGTCGAAGATGAGGACCGGCTGGTGCAGGAACGCGTACGCGTCCCACGCCAACGTCCAGATATACAGGTGCGTATCCGGCGCGTCGGCGAGCACCGTCGACGCCGGCGCCGCGGAGAATGGATACGCCATCACGAACGTGAGGGCTGCGTAAACAGCGGAAACCAGGGCGAGCCGCCGCGTCTCTTCGCCGATGATCACTGGAGAGCGACAGTATAATCGTCGCGTGGGATATCGCACTCCGCTCGAGGCACGGCTCGCCAAGAAGACCACCAAGGCGATCGTCGACTTCAACCTGGTTGAAGATGGCGATCGGGTCATGGTCGGCCTGTCGGGCGGCAAAGACAGCTGGGCGCTCATCCAGATCCTCGACGTGCTGCAGCAGCGCGCGCCGATCGATTTCTCGATCGTTGCAGTGAACGTTGACTCGGGGTACGAGGGCTATCAGCACCAACAGGTGGCGGCGGCCTGCAAGGAGCGCGGCTGGGAATTTCACAGCGAACACACCACGATTGGCGCGGTGATCGACGACAAGCTGGAGAGCGACGACACGCCGTGCTCGTTGTGCGCGCGGCTGCGTCGAGGGGTGCTGTATCGGCTTGCCACGCAGACCGGTGCCACCAAGATCGCGCTTGGGCATCATCTCGACGATTTCGTCGAAACCGTTCTTCTGAACCTGTTCTTTGCCGGCGCCCTGAAAGCCATGCCGGCGCGCCTGACCTCCGACAATGGCCGGCACGTGGTGATTCGCCCGTTGGTTTACGTCACCGAGGCTGAAGCACGTGCGTATTGCAAGGAACGCGAGCTGCCGATTATCGGCTGCTGCTGTCCGGCGTGCGGCGATCTGAGCCTGCAGCGCCAGCGCGTCAAGCGATTGATCATCGAGCTCGAGCGCGAGCATCCGAACGTCAAGGCGTCGATGATCAAGGCGCTCGCCAACGTGATGCCGCGCCACCTGCTCGACCGCCGGTTGAATCCAGTTGGTGAGATTCGGCAGGCCGTGGCCAACAGGCTCGAAGAGTTCTTGCCCTCCGTAGGCCTGGCGAAGCAGGGTGACGATGTCCCTGCCGATGCGCCCTTGATCCCGCTGTTGATCCCAGGACCCAAGCCCCAGGCCCCACGTCCCGAATGAGAGCGGTGGTTCAACGCGTCACGTCAGCGAGGGTGACAGTGGGCGACCGCACTACGGGTGAGATTGGCCCCGGGCTGTTGGTGTTGCTCGGCGTGGAGCAGCACGACGGACCGGCGGATGTGCAATACATCGCCTCCAAGATCCGTGACCTGCGGATCTTCGCAGACGACGCCGGCAAGATGAACCTGTCGGTGTGCGATCGGCAAGGCGGCGTGCTGGTGGTGTCGCAGTTCACGCTCGCCGGTGACGCGCGCAACGGGCGCCGGCCATCGTTTGCCTCAGCGGCGCCGCCGCAGATCGCGCGCGCCCTCTATGAAGATGTCGTGCGAGAATTATCGACGAGCGGTTTGCGCGTGGCGACCGGTGAATTCCAGGCCATGATGCAGGTCGCCCTCGTAAATGACGGCCCGGTGACCATTCTTCTCGACAGCAGGAAGACGTTTTGATGAGTCGTTCTTCTACTTCTGCAATTTTAGGTTTTCAATTTTCACTTTGCATTTTGTTGGGCAGCGCGCAGGCCTTCGCCCAGCAGCGCCCCCTGCAGACCGAAGATCCCGAGACGGTCGGCGCCGGCCGCATCCTGATCGAAGCCGGCATCGATTACAACCGCGACGTCAACCTGCCGGTGTCTGGCTTGCGCGGCAATCTGTTCGCGGTGCCCGTGCTGGGGGTCAGTCTTGGCGTCAGCTCGATTGCCGAGATCCAGATGTATGTCGGCGGCTACCAGAAGATGGCGATTACCGATCGCAACCCGAGCGCGCCTTTCGCGAGCTTTCTTCAGATTGACGGCGATGAGACCGACGATCTCGAAGATTTGCATATCGGCGCGAAGGTGCGCTTGCTGAGCGAGACCGCGAATCGGCCGTCGATCGCCACCCGGTTCTCGACCCGACTGCCCAACGCGGGCAATGAATCGGGCCTCGGCAAGGACATGCAGGATTTTGAAACCTCGGTCCTGATCGCCAAGACGGTGCAATCGGTGCGCGTTGTCGGCAACGTTGGCCTGCTGATGCTCGGCAACCCGACGCTGCCCGCGGCGCAGGACGATCTGCTGTTTTACAACCTGTCGGTGGCGAGGGCGATCAGCCAGGCGGCGGAGATCGTCGGCGAGTTCGTGGGGCGCGCCAACTTCGCCCGCACCACCACGCCCGGTGCCGAGGACCGCGGGTTGTTGCGGTTTGGCGCGCGCTACACGTATGCCGGCGTCCGTGTCGACGGCGGCCTCCTGCTCGGGCTGACGCCGCGCGATCCGGACATTGGCTTTACCGCCGGGTTCACGTGGGTCTTCCAGGCCGTAAACATCCCTTGAAGATGCAAGTCGCAAAGGCGCACGCGTACGGGAACGATTTCCTGTTCGTCCCGATGGAGCAGGCCGAAGGCCTGCGTCTCGACGAGTTGTCGCGGCGCATGTGCGAACGGTACACCGGCATCGGCGGCGATGGCGTCATCTACTACGCCGTTGCGCCTGACGGCACGGCCCGGATGAAGCTGATCAACGCCGACGGCAGCCCGTCGGAACTGTCCGGCAATGGCCTGCGATGCCTTGCCGCGTTGGTGCTGCATCAACGCGAGCAAGCCAGACAGCCGCCGATTAACGAGGTGCGGGTCGACACCGATGCCGGATTGAAAACGCTGGCGCTGATTGGCTGGCGGGGATCGCGTTACGAGTTCCGCGCGGCAATGGGCCACCCCGAGCGCGTGGCGCAGGAAACGCTCGATGTCCTCGGCGAGCAGTTGCAGGTCAGCACCTTGGCGATCGGCAATCCGCAATGCGTTCAGCTGGTCAAGGCGTTGCCCGATCGCGAGCGGTTCAATCGATTCGGTCCCGCGCTCTCCACGCACGAGCGGTTCGCGGAAGGAACCAATGTCGAATTCGCGGTCGTCGAGGCGCCGGATCGCGTGCGCATCCTGATTTGGGAACGGGGCGTCGGCCCGACGCATGCGTCAGGGACCGGCGCGTGCGCGTCGGCGGTTGCCGCGATCGCCCACGGCGGGGCGTCGAAAGACATCCAGGTGATTGCGCCGGGTGGCACACAGCGCGTCGAATGGCGTGATGACGGGATCTACCTGACGGGGTGGGCCGAGGTCGTCTTCGACGGCCAGTGGGTCGCCGCCCGGGGTGGTGATGCAAACCTTCCATGAAGCCGTTGGCGCGGTAGAGACGTTCTCGCCCGCCGAAGAGCTCTTCAACCGTCGCCGCCGCACCGCCGGCCTCTTCCTCGCGCCGCTGGTGTTTCTCATCGTCCTCTTCGCACCGCTCGATCTGCCGATCGCGGCGCATCGCATGGCCGCGATCATGGCGCTCGTGATTGTGTTGTGGATCACCGAGGCGCTGCCGCTCGCGATCACGGCGATCCTCGGCCCGTGCCTGGCCGTGGTGTTCGGCGTCACCAGCGGCCGGGCCGCCCTCGCGCCGTTTGCCGATCCGATCATCTTCCTGTTCATCGGCGGCTTCATGCTGGCGCAGGCGATGTTCGTGCACGGCGTCGATCGGCGCATCGCCTACGGTGCGCTGGCTATGCCCGGTGTTGGCAGCAGCGCGTTCAGGATCCTCCTGGTGTATGGGGCGGTGTGCACCGCGCTCTCGCTGTGGATCAGCAACACCGCGACCACCGCGATGATGTTTCCAATCGGGCTGTCGATCATCGCGCACCTGTCACGAACCTCGGCAAACAAGGCGCAAGTCCGCAAGTACGCGCTGGCCATGATGCTGATCACGTCGTTCGGGCCCTCGATCGGTGGCATGGGCACGCCCGTCGGCACGCCGCCGAACCTGATCGGCATCGGCATGCTCGAGAAGATCGTCGGTCAGCAGGTGTCCTTCTTTGCCTGGATGGCGATCGGCGTGCCCATTGTCATGATGTTGTTCGCGTATCTGATCGCGCAGTTCTACTTCTCATCGGTCCGCGGTTTCGCCGTCGCCGAGGGCAGCACCGAGCTGGTGCAGCGCGAACTCGAGCGGCTCGGCCGCCAGACGGTGGGGCAGCGCAACGTGTTGATCGCTTTCGCGATCACCATCCTGCTGTGGATCGCGCCGGGCCTGATGGCGATTGCCGGTGCCGACGACTCGGCGTTCGCGCGTGGCTATGCCGCGCACATGCCAGAAGGCGTGGCGGCGATGATCGGCGCCTGTTTGCTGTTCGTGCTGCCGGTCAACTGGCACGAGCGCCGCTTTACGCTGACCTGGGATGAAGCGGTGAAGATCGATTGGGGAATCACGCTGCTGTATGGCGGCGGACTCGCATTAGGTGAAATGGCGTTCTCCACCGGGCTGGCGCAGGCGGTGGGCGAGGGCGTCACCAGCTGGTTGCCGTCGCAATCGTCCTTTGCCCTGACCCTCTTGTTCACCGGCGCGGCCATCATCATCTCGGAAGCGGCGTCGAACACGGCGTCGGCCAACATGATCGTGCCGATTGCGATCGCGGTGTCGCAGGCCGCGGGGGTGCGTCCGATCGAGCCAGTGCTTGGGGCCACCCTGGGCGCCAGCATGGGCTTCATGATGCCGGTGTCGACGGCGCCGAATGCAATCGTCTACAGCTCCGGTTATGTGCCGATCGGCCAGATGATGCGCCAGGGGGTCTTCCTCGACATCGCCGCCTTTTTCATCATTGTCGCGACGGTGACGCTACTGGGACCGATCCTTTTCTGATCACTTCGCAGAGGTCGAAGATCGCCAATTCCGCGATCTGCGGCAGGACGCCCTAACGTTTGCGCCGTGGTGAAGCCGGCACGACGGCGGCTTCGATTTGCTTCAAAGCGGCCTGAAGTTCGGCGGCGGCGCCGTTGAGGGCTTTCGATACAGCAACGTAATCCTCGGTGGCGAGAGCCGCGCGCGCTTCTTGCAGCAGCTTCTCGACGTTGGCGACGGTGGCGCGCGGCGCGCGGGTGGGCCGGGCGGGCAGCGGCTTGAGCTGTGCCTGGGCTTGGGCCAGCAGCGTGGCCACTTCCGAGATCGCGCGTTCCGCCTGGCCGCGTGCATTGGCGCGGCCTTCGACCGCTTGCCTGGCGGAGCTGTTCGCGCGCTCCCGGCTGTCGATGGCGTGGCTCAGCGCCTGACGGTAGTCGCCGGCGGCAACCGCGTCTTCGGATCGCTTGAGCGCGTCGGTGGCAGCGGTGAATTCGGCGGTCGCGAAGCGATCGGCACCGGCCGCTCGCGCCGCGTCGATGGCGCCTTGCGCCAGGTTCATTTCCTTGCTGGGAGGTTCGGCGCAGCCGGCAGAAAGAAGGCAGATGACGAACGCCAGGCGACGGCCCGCACGAAACATGTCTCGCTCAATTATGTCACGCCCGGCGCGTGGTGCACGGCGGCGCGCGCATCCACTGCCGGTAATCAGCTACCATGAAGGGTCCGGCGTGATGGCAACGGTGCCGCTGGTGGATCGCCCGCGCGAGAAGCTGGCGCGCGTTGGCGCCATGGCGCTCGGCGACAACGAGCTCGTGGCGCTGGTGCTTGGGACGGGGACGCGATCGCGTGGCGCCCTGCTGGTGGCGCAGGATGTAATCGCGCTCGCCGGCGGCGTGCCGGGTCTGCTGAAGATGGGGCTCGATGAGCTCGATCGCATTCCCGGCGTCGGTACATCGCGAGCGGCGCGGTTGCTGGCAGCCGTGGAACTGGGCCGCAGGACGATGTTTGGCGACCGCGATGAGCGACCGCAGATGCGGACGGCAAAGGACCTTGCCGGGTATCTGATGCCGCGATACGGCGGCGGCGCGGTTGAAAGATTTGGCGTGGTGTTGCTCGATCAACGTCGGCGGGTGCTCCGTAGCGCGATCCTGTCGACCGGAACGGCGGAAGCAAGCATCTGTCATCCGCGGGATGTGTTTCGCGCCGCGGTGCTGGCCTCCGCGTCGAGCGTGGTGGTGTTTCACAACCATCCATCGGGTGATCCGATGCCGAGCGCTGCCGATCGGGTGGTGACGCGGCAGCTGGTGGATGCCGGCGAGTTGATGAGCATTGACGTGATCGATCACATCATCCTTGGCGCCACGACGTATTTCAGTTTCAAGGAAGAGTCCAAGCGGTGAAGATTCTCTACTTCGACTGTTTTGCCGGCGCGGCCGGGGACATGATCCTCGGCGCGCTGCTCGATGCGGGCGTGCCGTTCGACGAGCTGAAGCGCGCGCTCGGAAGCCTCGCAGTGGAAGGCTGGGACGTCTCGGTCGATCGGGTGGTGAAAACCGGCGTGACGGCCACGAAGTTTCGCGTGCATGAACATGCGCACGCGGCGCCGGGAGCCGGGAGCCGGGAGCCGGGAACCGTCAGTCACCACAAGCATCACCACCTGAAACACATCTTCGCGGCCATCGAGCGTTCCGCCCTGAGCGATGCCGGCAAGGCGAAGGCGATCAAGATGTTCACGCGGCTTGGCGAAGCCGAGGCGGCCATTCACGGCACCACCATGGAGAAGGTGCATCTCCACGAAGTCGGCGCCATCGATTCGATCATCGACATTGTCGGATCGGTGTTCGCGCTCGAGTGGTTCAAGGCGGACAAGATCGTGGTGTCGCCGATCAACGTCGGCGGCGGCATGGTGAAAGTGGCGCACGGCGTGTTCCCCGTTCCCGCGCCGGCGACCGTGGCGCTGTTGAAAGGCGCCCCGGTGTATTCGAGCGGCATCCGATCGGAGCTGCTGACGCCGACCGGGGCCCTGATCCTGACCGAATACGCGACCGAGTTCGGTCCCGTGCCGCAGATGACGATCGATCGGGTTGGTTACGGCGCCGGCGATCGCGAGCTGAAGGAAACGCCAAACGTCGTCAGGGTGCTGGTAGGCGAGTGCGCCGCGCCGGCCGTGACACAGGCCCCGAGTGCCGGCTCTCAAGCCGGCGGTCACCGCGTCGTCGTACTCGAATGTGAGATTGACGACATGAATCCGCAGATCTTCGGCGCCCTGATGGATAGGCTGTATGCCGCGGGAGCGCTGGAGGTGTTTTACGTTTCCGTTCAGATGAAGAAGAACCGTCCTGGCACGCTGATGACCATCGTCGCGGCGCCGGACCAACGCGAGGCCTTGACCGAGATCGTGTTTCGCGAGTCGACGACGATTGGTGTGCGATACCAGGAATTATCGCGGGTCTGCCTCGATCGCGAGATGGTGACGAT
>DASVFC010000340.1:0-3049 GCA_036380235.1 Vicinamibacterales bacterium | reverse complement strand
CGTACTGCTGAACTGCATCGCGCTTGCGGCCGGCGCCTATCTGATTCTGCACGGGGTGCGCCGGCTGACCGGCTCTTTCGCCTCGCTGGCACTCGCAGGCGGGATGTTCCTGGTCGCCGCCGACCTGATGATTTTCGCGCCCTTCGTGCTTTCCGATCTGCTCTTTTGGGGACTGACGACGTGCGTGTTGATCCTCGGTGTCGAACTGGCCGCCGATCAGGAGGGGCACGTCGGCAGGTATCACGCGATTCGAACCGTGGCCACCGGCAGCTTGATCACTGCGCTTGCGCTCGCGTTTCGACCGACCGCCTTGCCGTTGATCGCGTTCTGGATCGCGGTGCTGGCCTTGCACGTGGCCGGCGGCGTGACTGGTCGACGGCTGCAGCTGATGTTGGCACTCGCGGCATTCGTGGCGCTCGCCGCCATCGCCGCTCACGCCGCCGTCTTGATGAACCCGTCACTGTGGCCATTTGGTCCGCTGCCGGGCATCCTCGATATGCTGGCCAGCGAGTATCGCGACGGCATCCTGGTCTACGCGCCAGGATCCAGCCTCGTTGTGGCGCCGGCAGCCGATTTGTTCAGCGCGATGCGGTTGACCATAGAGAAGCTGGCGTACTTTCTGACACCCTGGTTGCCGGACTACGGCGCCTTGCATACGGCATTGAACCTGCTCTTCTTCGTGCCTGCGTATGCGTTGTCGGCGGCAGCGCTCGTCAACTTGCGCCGGCTGACGCCGTGGCAGCAGCGCGCGGCCACCCTGCTGGTGTTCTTTGCAATGGCGCTCACCGTGTTCCACGCCATGATGCAGATCGATTACGACCACCGCTATCGACTGCCGATGCTGCCCGCGCTAATCATGCTTGCCGCCATTGGCCTCGAGTCGGTGCGGCGACCGCAAACGCTCGCATCCACTGGCCGAGCGAGATAGCCCGCCACGGCTCGCGGTCGAACGGGCGGGTGCCTCTCGCCATCGCATCCATGCGAATCAGTGTCGACGCCGGTACCAGGCGGTTGCTGATTGCTACCGCCTGTTCGAGCTGCGCTCGAAACCACATGCGCCGATCGCCGGTGATCCAGCGTGACTCCGGCGTCTCGAAGCCGATCTTGTCGACCCGGTCGCGGATGCGATCGGGCAGCACGCCGCTCATCGCGGCGCGTAATACACGCTTGGTGACACCGCCGCCGATCTTGAACTCGGCGGGCAAGCCAAGCGCGAATTCCACCAGCCGGTGATCGAGGAACGGCACCCGCGACTCCACCGAATGCGCCATCGAGCTGCGATCGGCAGATCGCAGCATCATTTGTAGGTTGGTGCGGGTCAGCTGCGCGAACGAAAGCGCGTTGACGCTGGCAAATTGCGGATCGCGCGACAGCAGCAGCACGCGGATGATGCCGCGCAGCGCCATCATCTCGTTGTAGCCATGGCGACGCTTGAAGGCCTTGATCTCCTGGCCAGCCATCGCCAGCCGGCCTTCACGCACCAGGTTGGCGAGGTAAGGAGCAAAAAAGCTGTGGTATCCGGCAAATGCTTCATCGGCGCCCTGTCCGTCGAGCATCACCGTGACGCCGGCCTTCTTCACCAGCCCATAGACGCTCCATTCGGCGAAGAAACTGGTTGAGGCGATCGGTTCGTCCTGGTGCCATGCCAGTTGCATCGCCGCCTCTTCGAGGTGTTCCGACGTCGGCACGACGGCGTGCGCCTCAACACCAGTGGCCTTCACCACTTCCTCGATCCACGGCGATTCGTCGACAGCGCGATCGTCGGCGCGCGCCGAAAACGTCTTCTGCAACCCGGCCGCGCCTTGATACCGCAGCTCCCGGTTGATCAGGCACACCACCGATGATGAGTCGAGGCCGCCGGACAGGCAGGACCCAATCGGGACGTCGGCACGCAGCTGGAGCCTTACCGAGTCGAGCAACAACCGGCGGCACTCGGCGGCCGCATCTTCGAACGTGCCATGGAACGGCGCCGGCTCGAGGTGATACCACGCCGTGGTGGGGATGCGCCCGTCACCATCCACGGGCACGCGGTGGGTCGGGATGGTGGCACAGTGGCCCGGCAGCAGGTGGTAGACGCCGGCAAACATTGTCTCGTCGCCGTTGTCGGTAAGCCCGTTGGCCAGGAACGCTGACGCGCGTGCGACATTCAGCCGCGCGCTCCAGCCGGGCATCGCCGTGAACTGCTTGATCTCGGAGGCAAACGCGAGCGCGTGCCGCGGTGTCACCCAGTAATAGAGCGGCTTGATGCCGAAACGGTCGCGGGCAAGAAACAGCGTGCGTTCGCGTGCGTCGTAGATCGCAAACGCGAACATGCCATTCAGGCGGGCCAGCGACGCGCGGCCCCACGTGGCATAGGCAGCGAGAATCACTTCGGAATCGCAATGCGACGTGAACCGGTAACCGAGACCGGACAGCTCGTCGGCGAGTTCGCGGTAGTTGTAGATCTCGCCGTTGTATACGAGCCAGTAGCGGCGATCCGGTGTGCTCATCGGCTGATGCCCCAGCACCGACAGGTCGATGATGGATAACCGCCGATGGCCGAATGCAAGTGTCACCGGCCGGTCGCGGCCATCGATCGCAGCGGTTGGCGCAAACGGCGCGGATGACCGATACGCATCAGGAGGCGTGTCCGGACCGCCAAGCAGATCTGGTTCCGAACCTGGCTCCCCGATCAGCAGATACCCTTCATCATCCGGGCCGCGATGGCGAGCCAGATTGGTCATGGCAACGATCGCCGGCGCCGAGATCGGCGTCGGAGCCACGAAGCCGCAGATGTCACACATGCTTGAGGGGTTGAGGGCTTGAGGCCTGGGCTAGCGAGCGGGCACGCCCATCACCGTAGTACCCGGAGCCACATCGCGGACCACCACCGCGCCTGCGGCAACGATCGCATCGCTGCCGATGCGCAGGTTCGGCAATATTGCGGCACCCAGGCCGATGAAGGCCCCTTCTCCCACCGTCACCGTGCCGCCGAGAGCGGCGTTCGGGCCGACGAAGGAAAAATCGCCGAGCACGCAGTCGTGATCGATCGAGGCGTTGGTGTTGAGGA
>DASVFC010000339.1:0-8662 GCA_036380235.1 Vicinamibacterales bacterium | reverse complement strand
GCTTCACGCAGTTGCTCGGCATCTATCCTCCTGGAACCCTGGTGCGCCTCGATGACGGCGCGCTGGCGGTAGTGATCGCCGTGCACGCGCCCGATCCCTTCAAGCCGCGCGTCAAGGTGATCGTGACCGCCGGCGGCGATCGCCTCGACACGCCGTTGGAGGTCAATTTATTCGAGACGCAAGAGGAGAGGCCGGGGCCAAAGTCGGTCGCCGCATGCCTCGATCCGGCGGAATATTCAATCGATCCGCTTCTCTATCTGTAGGAACATGAGCGCATGAGAAAACTCGCGGCCGTGGTCGCCGTTGTGGCCGTGTACGCGGCGATGGCGGAGGGTCGTCAATCTTCCGGCACGGCCTTGCGCACAATCATGCAGGAGACCGGATTGCGCGCGATCGACCGCGGCCTTCGCGCCCAGGATCCCGTGCGTCGCGCGCGCGTCGCCGCGGATGCCACGCGAGTCACGAGAGCCGGCACGGTCATCAAGGCGTACATTCCGGGCTCAATCCTCGTCAAGTTCAAGGACGACGCCGACCCGTTCGACGTCGTCGCGATCCCGGCTGGTGCGGACGCCGAAGCGATGGCGGCGGCGATGCGGTCGCGCCCTGACGTCGAGTTTGCGCAGCCGCGTTACCGCAATTACGCGATGACCCGGCCCAATGATCCGCTTTACAGCAGTCAATGGAACTTCCCGGCCATCGACATGGAGCGCGCGTGGGACATCCAGCCCGGAGCATCGAGCGAGATCATCGTCGCGGTGCTCGACACCGGCATGGCCTATCGAACGATCACGTTGTCCTACGACTTCCCCGAGTTTGACATGAACGGTCGCAGCTACCCCGCTCTGGGACGGGTGGCCGTACCGTTCGCGGCCGCACCCGAGCTCGGCGAGAGCGGATCGCCGCGCTTCGTCGCCCCGCGTGACTTCATCTGGAATGACGACCTGCCGGTCGATCTCGACGGCCACGGCACGCACGTGGCCGGCACCATCGGACAAATCACCAACAATGGCACCGGGGTCGCGGGCATGGCCTACAACGTGCGCCTGATGCCGGTCAAAGTGATCACCGGCGTCTGGGACGACATCCTCGAGAGCCCGTTCGAAGGCACTGATGACGTTCTTGCACGCGGGATTCGTTACGCCGCCGACAACGGCGCCAAGGTAATCAACCTGAGCCTCGGCAGAACCGCCGGCGGGCCCGCCCCGTTGATAGGCGATGCCCTGCGCTACGCCGTAAGCCGCGGTTGTTTCGTGGCGGTCGCGTCGGGCAATACGCGTGATGAAGGCAACCAGCCGAATCGCATCGCGCAGCTGGCGCCCACCATCGACGGCGTGGTCTCCGTCGGCGGGGTCGGGCGCTCGCTGGACGTGGCGTATTACTCGACGACGGGATCGTTTCTCGAGTTGACGGCGCCCGGCGGCGATCAGCGCCTCAACGGCGGCCCCGGCGGCATCCTGCAGCAGACACTCGATCTCGATCTGATTGAAACCTACGACGGTCCGCCGTCGCTATACGGACCGCCGCGCGCCGATTCCTTCGCGTACTATTTTTTCCAGGGGACGTCGATGGCCACGCCGCACGTCGCCGCGTTCGCCGCCCTGCTGATGCAGCAAGGCATTACCAGTCCGGCAGCGATCGAAGCGGCCATGAAGCAATGTGCCACGGACAAGGGCCCTCCGGGACGCGATGACTTGTACGGGCACGGACTCATCAACCCGCGCGCCACGCTCCGCGGCCTGGGCCTGGCGCGATGAGGCCATCGATTAGAAACCGGTTACACACCAGTATCGGGGTCGTCGCGCTATTGCTGGCGATGATGTTTGCCGGCGCGACCGACGCGTTGGCGCAATCGACGAAGCCCCGGCGCCAGCCGCCACCGCCGCCGTTGCCACCGCCGACGCTGGAAATCGGCGGTTACGGGATGATCGGGCTGATGAACTTCACCGCTGCTGACAGCTTCGACGTCATCGTCGGCAGTCCATCGGGCATGATCTTCGGCGGCGGCGCGCGAGTGAATCTGCCCTATGGTGGATTGTTTGTAGATGTTGGCGCGTGGCGGTTCGGAGCGGAAGGTGAACGCACGTTCATCTTTGCGGGCGAAGAATTCGATCTCGGTATCCCGGTCGAGGTCACGGTAATACCCGTCGAATTCACCGCCGGCTGGCAATTCCGCCTCCGGCGGGCGCTCCAATTCCGGCCGTACGTTGGCGGCGGATTCTCATCCTACGGCTACAGGGAGTCGTCTGAGTTCGCCACCGAAGCCGAGAATGTCGATGAGCGCTTCGGCGGGTTTCACCTGCTTGGCGGCGCCGAGTATCGCGTTTCGCGCATCGTGGCGCTCGCGGGTGAGGCGACATGGACGACGGTTCCTGATGCCCTCGGGGAAGGTGGCGTCTCCGCCGCGTTTGACGAGACCGACCTTGGTGGCATCAGCTTCCGGCTGAAGGTGATAATCGGCCGGTGACGCCGTTCGAGCGTAAAGTCCTGACCGTGGTGTCGCGAATCCCGCCCGGCCGCGTCGCGACCTACGGTGACGTGGCGAAGTTGGCGGGCAAGCCGCGCGCCGCGCGAGCGGTAGGCAACATCCTTCGTGAAGCCGACCGGCCTGGCCTCCCCTACCACCGGGTAATTGCAGCTGGCGGCAAACTCGGCGGCTACACCAACCTGGCGATGAAACGGTCGTTGCTGTCGGCGGAAGGGCTCACGGTCGGGCCGGGTCGAGTGGTCGGTTTTGCCCGTGTCCGGTGGACCGGCAGCAAGAAAATCAAATAAATACGAACCATTTCGCCGTTTATCACGTCTGTTTGGGCGTGGCGGCGAGTCGTGACGAGCAGAGCCCTCAACCTATCAACCTCCCCTGAAATGGCGCCGTCTAACCCTTCAGGTGACGTGAGAAACGCCGACCTCGAACTGGTCGGCCGAATCCGGTCGGGCGACGGGTCGGCATTCGAGGCCCTGTACCGGCAACATGCGACCCGGCTCTACAATTTAGCGAGCCGGATGATGGGAGCAAAGGGTGACGCCGACGATTTGCTGCAGGACATCTTCCTGCTGGCGTATCGCAAGCTTGGGAGCTTCCGCGGGGAGTCGTCTCTCGGGACGTGGCTGTATCGACTGGCAATGAACCATTGTCTGGACGTGTTGCGGAATCGCCAGACGCGAATGGGGCAACAGACCGATTCGCTCGACGAACCTGATGCGCAGCCGGTGGCTTCGCCGGTGCCGCTGGTGGGCGCCGTGAGCCGCATCGATCTCGAGCGGGCGATCGAGTCGCTCCCTCCGGCCTGCCGGGCTGCCTTCCTGCTGCATGATGTGGAAGGGTTCGGTCACCAGGAAGTGGGCACGATGCTCGGTATCTCGGAAGGGACATCGAAGTCGCAGGTGCACAAGGCGAGAATGAGGATCCGTTCCTATCTCGCTCATGGTTTGGTAAAGGAAAGTTAGCCGTTGGCCTTGGTGGCCTGAACGGCCTGATTGCCTGATATGAAATGCGCAGACCTCCAAAGTGATGTCCTCGTCGACCTGGTCGACGGACGCCTCGACCCCGCGGTCCAACGCGAAGTCGAGCGGCATCTCGAGGCCTGCCCCGAGTGCCGCGCGCTGGTAACCGATCTGCGAAGCATCCGCGCCTCGGCCTTCATGCTCGATCGCCGCGAGCCGCCGATGACGACGTGGATCCAGTTGCGCGACAAGATTGGCGCCGAGCCGCGGCCCTCGGCGCGCGTGCTGATGCTGCCAACGCGGCACAACTGGCCGGTGTGGCTAGGTGCCGCTGCGGCGCTGATCCTCGCAACGGTGATCGGCCTGCTGCCGCTGATGAATCGCAACGCCGCCGCCCCGCCCAGCGTCGTCAACGAACCGGCGCAGCCGGAAGTGACCGTCGAATCGGTGGCCGCGGAGTTCGAAGCCGCCGAACAGCATTACCAGAAGGCCATCGACGATCTGCAGACCATCGCCAACAAGGACACCGGCGAGCTCGATCCGCAGGTGGCGGCGGTGCTGCAGAAGAATCTCTCGGTGATCGACCAGGCGATTTCTGAAAGCCGCGCCGCGCTCAAGACGCAGCCGACCAACACGAACGCGCAGGACGGCTTGTTCGACGCGCTTCGCACCAAGGTGGCGTTGCTGCAGCAGACCGTGGAGCTGATCAACGAAATGCGAAAGGGCAATCAAGCCGAGGCGGGCCGCAGGTTCCAGACCCTGTCGCAATGATTCATATGCGGATGCGATTGTTTACCCTCGTGATGCTCGGCGCCGCCCTCACGGCGCCCGCCGTCCCGGCCAGCGCGGCGGTGACGCTGCGCGGCCTGTTGCTCGAGGACAACCCGCGCAGCGCGTGGTTCGAGCGTTACCAGGACGCGCGCCAGGGACCTGAACAGATCGACAAGGTGTCACAGACGATCAAGGTCGGCGAGGGCGCGGTGCTCGATCTCGCGCATCTATCCGGCGACGTGCGCGTCTCGGGTAGCGGCGGATCGGAGATCAAGGTCGAGGCAACCAAGCGCGTGCGGCATCGCGACGCCGCCGAAGGCAAGCGATTGCTCGATGCCTTGCGTGTTGATATCAACAACTTCAACAACCGCGTCGAGGTCCGCACCATGTATCCGCGCCGCACCCCCGGCCGCGGCAACTCGATGTCGGCGTCGGTGGACTACGTGATCAGCGTGCCCACCGATGCTGCCGTGACGTTGAAATCGGTGTCCGGGAATATCTTCGTCAGCAACGTGCGCGGCGAAGTGCGCGCCGAGGCCGTGAGCGGCGACGTCAACATCGGCGGCACACCGAACGTCGCGATCGCGAAAACCGTGTCTGGCGATGTGCTGGCTCGCGACATCGGCACACAGACCGCGCTGGTGCTGAGCACTGTGAGCGGAACCGTGGTCGCCACCGGCTTGAAGGTGCGCGCGCTCGAAGCCGCTTCGGTCAGCGGCGACGTCAGGATCACGGGGTCTCAGGTCGAGCGGCTCGAAGCCAATTCCGTATCTGGCAACATCGAGTTCGACGCGCCGCTGGCGAAGGGCGGCCGTTACGAATTCACTTCGCACTCGGGCAACGTGCGAATCCTGCTCACCGGCAACACAGGGTTCGAACTCGACGCCGACACCTTCAGCGGCAGCGTTCGTTCCGACGTGCCCGTCACCCTCCGTTCAATCGGACGCACCGAACAGCCTGAGCGTCGCGCCAGCCCCCGCGCCATCCGCGGAACGTATGGTGACGCTAGCGCCATCCTGTCAGTGCGTTCTCACAGCGGGTCGGTAGTGATTACCAAGAAATAGACGCGGCTTTACCCAATAGCTCTGCCGTAGGTCGATTTCCCAGCCCAGCCAAGTGGCACCGATCTGGCATAATGGACGCCGGAGGAGATCTCACATGAAGTTCGGACTAGTAGCAGTGCTCATGGCCTCATTAACGGCGGCCGTCTCCGCTCAGCAGGGCCAACCGCCCACGGGCGAGACCGCTCTTGGCTCGGTGCGCCTCACCCGCAGCGTAATGGCCGACGGCAAGCCGCTCAAGGCTGGCACGTATCAGGTGCGCCTGACCTCCCAGGACGCGACGCCGGCGGTGCCCGGCCAGAAAATGGAACGCTGGGTCGAGTTCATGCAGGGCGGCAAGGTGGCCGGCCGCGAAGTTGTCAGCATCGTTCCACAGGCGGAGCTGAAGGACCTGATGCCCGGTCCCGACAGCCTGCCGCGCGCCGGCAGCGGCGGCGCGCGCGTCGAAATGCTGAAGGGGAACGAATACGTTCGCGTCTGGATCAATCGTGGCGGCGTCCACTACTTGATCCACATGCCGCCCGCGTAATGCCGGGAGCCGGGAACCGGGAGCCGTCGTCCGGTTCCCGGTTCCCGGATCCCCGTTCCCGGTTCTATCCCCCAATAGACATCACATCGAACTGCTCATGATGCAGGTGGACGTCAGGCTTGACGATGACGTCCCTCTGCAACATGGCCTTCAGGTCTTTCAGCACGCCGCGCTCTTCTTCCTGCAACGCGCGCGCGATGTCCGGGTTCACCCGTAGCAAGACGCCCGGTCCGTCGAGTTCCGGTCCGACCTTTTTCACTTCAGAAAGAATTTCGTAACACACTGTCGCGCTCGACTTGATGGTACCCGCGCCGGTGCAATACGGGCACGGCTCGGTGAGGACGCGCTCCAGGCTCTGCTTGACGCGCTTGCGCGTCACGATTACCAGGCCGAAGTCCGAGACCTGGAGCGCCTTCGACGGCGCGCGATCCTTGCGCAGCTCCTGTTCCACCGCCTGGAACACCTTCTGGCGGTTCTTCTTCTCCTCCATGTCGATGAAGTCGCAGACGATGATGCCGCCGAGATCGCGCAGCCGGATCTGCCGCACGATTTCCTTGGCCGCTTCGAGGTTGGTCTTGACGATGGTGTCTTCGAGGCGCCCGGCCGTCTTCTTGCCGATGTAGCGGCCGGTATTGACGTCGATGGCGACCAGAGCTTCGGTCTGGTTGATCACGATCGACCCGCCTGACTTCAGCCACACCTTGCTGCGTAGTGCCCTGTCGAGCTCCGCCTGGACCCCGTATTCCTCGAAGATCGGGAACTCCTTGTCGTACCGCTTCACGCGGTTGGCGAGGTTCGGCATGATGCGGCCGATGAACTCGAGGGCACGTTGGTGTTCGACGGGGTGATCGATGCGAATGGCCGAGTAGTCGTCAGTCAGCAGGTCGCGCAGCAACTTCGCCACCAGGCTGGGCTCCTGATACACCGTCACCGGCGCGCGCTTCTGCTCACCGCGCTGCCGCATGTCGACCCAGATCTTGTAGAAGTAGTTCAGGTCGGCGAGGATGTCTTCCTTCGATCGATTCGAGGCGGCGGTGCGGATAATAACGCCGCCGTTGAAGTTGTGCTGCTCGCGGAATTCGCGGACGATGCCGCGCAGCCGCGATCGCTCGTCGCGGCTGTCGATCTTGCGCGAGATGCCGATGTGATCGACGGTCGGCATGAAGACCAGGAATCTTCCGGGAAGGGTGACATGGCACGTGAGCCGTGCGCCTTTGGTGCCGAGCGGCTCCTTCGCCACCTGGACGATGACGTCCTGGCCCTCCTTCAGCAGCTCTTCGATCTTCGGCTCGGGTCCGCGATCCTTGTCGTCGCGCCGATCGCGGCCGCGGCCGCGTCGCTCGGGCGGCGCCGATGATCCCTCAGTAGCCGCGGTGTTGGCTGCATCAGAACCGTTAGAACCATTGGAACCATTCGAACCCTTGGAGCCTTTCGAACCCTTATCGTCATCGTCGTCCGACTCGTACTCGTCGAGGTTGGCGATGACGTCGGAGACATACAAGAAGCCGTCGCGCTCGAGGCCGATGTCGACGAACGACGATTGCATGCCGGGCAGCACTTTCGAGACCCGGCCCTTGTAGACGTTGCCGACAACGCCGCGATTCTGCTCGCGCTCGACGAACAGTTCAGCGAGTTGATCGTCTTCGAGAATGGCCACGCGTGTTTCGTGGCCGTTGGAGGAGATGATCATCTCCTTGTTCATGGGGAAGACTCCGCGCGGATCGAGGCAGCATGGCTAGTTCGTAAAGCGGCGCATCCTGACGTTGAGGATGAGCCCGAATCCGGCCAGCGTCGCGATCAGGGACGAGCCGCCGTAACTCATGAGCGGCAACGTCAATCCCTTGACCGGCGCCAGACCCGCCGACATGGTGATGTTGTAGATGACCTGGAACGTGAAACTTGCCAGCACGCCCAGCACTAAGTACGCGCCGAGACGGTCCTTGGCCAGCCGGGCCGCGTCCAGCGCGCGCATAATCACGAAGAAGTACAACCCGAGCGCGACGAGCACACCCGCCAACCCCTGCTCCTCGGCCAGCACCGAGAAGATGAAGTCGTTATGTGCCACGGGAAGGAAGCGCAGCTGACCCTGCGTCCCCTCCATGAAGCCTTTGCCCCACACGCCGCCGGAGCCGACGGTAATGCGGGCCTGGATCTGCTGGTAGCCGGCGCCCTTGGGATCGGAGGCCGGGTCGAGGAAGGTGGAAATGCGCTCGCGTTGATAGTCCTGGAGCGCAAACTTGTAGGCGACTGGCGCCGCGAGGACGGCGACCAGCGCCCCGACATAGATGTATTTCATCGGCATGCCGGCCACATATGCCACCACCAGCAGGATCGGTAGCAACGTGGCAGCAGTCCCAAGATCCGGCTGCCGAAGGATGAGCAGGAACGGCACCGCCGTCAGCGCGGCGGCGATGAACAGGTCGTTGTTGGTGAGCGCGGGACGCCGTTCTTCGCCAAGCATCTTGGCGAGCATCAGCGCGAGAACGGCTTTCGCGAATTCAGATGGTTGCAGGTTGAAGACGCCGAGATCGATCCACCGCCGCGATCCGCCGCGCACGGCGCCGAAGAACAGCACGCCGAGCAGCAGCAGCATCATGCCGAAATAGATCCAATGTGACTTGTCGGCGAGCGATCGGTAATCGATGCTGACACAGACGGCCATCGCGATTAGGCCGAGCCCGAGCGCGTAGATCTGCGTCCAGTAGACGCGGCCGGCGCCGCCCGTGGAGCTGTAGATCATGGACAAGCCGATGGCGCAGATCGCGAGCACCGAGCCAATCAACAGCCAGTCGACGTGATGGTAGAGACGGCGCTCGAACATCAGTGCGTCCCTCCGGTCGCCGTGGCGGTGGCGGTGACG
>DASVFC010000338.1:0-3491 GCA_036380235.1 Vicinamibacterales bacterium | reverse complement strand
CGGAGCCCGTGAGGTCGAACGAGACGGTCAGCGGCGACGTGAGCAGCGAGGCGTCACCGCTACGGGTAAGGCGGAACACCGCCTTGTCGGCGGCGCCTTCGACGGCGTTTGCGTCGAGTGCGACGATGGACACGCTGCCGGTCGGGGCCGGCGGCGGCGGTTCTTCGCCGCTAACTTCTTCAGCAGGATTTTGCAGCTTGATTTCAGCCGCTACGAAGCTGACCACGCCGTTGGCGTCGGTGCGGGTCGCGCTGACGTGGACGCGATCGCCACGCTGCAGTGCCGACAGGCCGTAACGCAGATCGCCGTGACGAATCACCGTTTCCGGCGTGACCTTGATCGACTGACCCTTGATCGTGATGGTGCCGTCGCCGACCGCCTCGAGGATGCCCTCGAATTGGACGCGGGCTTCGACCGGCCCCTTGTTTGTTGACGGCGCCTGGCCGTTGCCGTTGCCATTCCCATTCCCGTTGCCTGGCTTCGGTCCGTTGCCCATCGAACCGGAAGTGACCTCCGCTCCCGCTAGAACGTTCGAACTGCCAGGCGAAAGCGACGAGGGTGCCGTCGGGTTGAGCGAGGACATCGAATCGCCGCACGCGGACGTAACGAGCGCGAGGCCGAACACGAACGCCGGAAGCTTTGCGGTCTGCATGACGTCTCCTGGTGGGCCTCTCTGGGGGTTCGGCGCACCAATGAGCTCAGCTGCAAGCGATATTCCAGCGATTGCCGGCCGGAAAAACGAAGCCTTCTGCGGGTGTGTTCAAAAAACAATGTGCGGGATAACAGAACTGACGCTGAAGGGCGCGAGTGAAAAATTGTGAGGTTGTGACCGGGCTCGCGCAAGGCCGGGCGCCTCGCGGCGCCCGGCCCTCACAAGAACTTCGCTTAGCTGCCGGTAATCGTAACCGTCGCCGCAAACGTCGCGCCCAGGTCATACGCGGCGTCGTCGACAATGGTCAGAATCACCGTCTCGGAGAGATCGACCACCGCATCACCCATGGGAACGACGAAGACGTTCTTCGTCGCTACTCCGGCAGTGAACGCGACCGTGGTCAATACTTCTTCGTAGTCAATACCGTTGCTCGCGGTACCCGTCAAGGCAATGGTGACTGTTAACGGTACCGTCAAGTCGCCGGTGCGGGTCAACACGAAGCGGCCGCTGTCGCCGGCCTCATTTGCCGAGTCATCGATCGCATTCACGCTGACCAGGGGGTTCGCCGAATCCGTAATGTTCACCGTGGCCGTGATCGGCGAGCCAAGCTCGAATGGCGAAACGTCGGTGAGCGTCAGAATTACGGTTTCCGGGCCCTCCGCGGTGTTGTCGGCGAGGGGACTCACCTGGACATCGACGCTTGGCTCGTTCGCCGCGAACGCGGCGGTGAGCGGCATGTTCGCGTAATCGGTGCCGTTGATGGCCGTGCCCGTCAGCGTGAACGAAACCGTCAACGGCGTGGCCAATTGCGCTGACGTACCGGTGCGCGTCAGGCGGAAGACGCCTGGATTGGCGACGCCTTCAACGGCGCTCGCATCGAATGCCGCGACCGACACGAGGCCGTCGGATTCGGTCTCGCCTGTTGCGTCGCCAGGGTTTTGCAGTTTGATCTCTGCGGCTTCGAGCGTGGTGGTGGCGGATGCGGTCGCTGAACCTCCGTTCGCGGCCGGCGGCGCCACGCGGTTGGCGCGCACGTGAACGCGATCGCCGACCCGCAGATCCGAGAGTTCGAATGTGCGATTGCCGTGGCGAATCACCGTTTCGGAAGTGACCACGATCACCTGGCCGTTGACGGTGATCGATCCGCCGCCGATGGCCTGCAGCAGGCCTTCGAATTCAACCTTGCTCTTGCCGGGCGGCAGTGGCGATGTTGGATTCGTCGGGCTGGTATTGGTTGGCGTGCGCGGCTGGTTGCCGTTGCCATTGCCATTGCCATTCCCGCCGCCGTTGTTGCCATTGCCATTCCCATTACCTGGCTTGGGCCCTTTGGCCATCGACCCCGATTCCGCATTCGCCGCATCCGCTTCCACGTTCAACGTGTCGGGCGACAGCGCCGAGGGCGCGGTTGGATTCAGCGACGATTTCGAATCGCCGCACGCTGCGGCCATCACAGCGAGACCAAACACGAACGTAACAATCTTTGCCGTCTGCATGACGTCTCCTCGGTCAGCCAGCTGGGGATTAGCGACCGGAGATGGCGGTGCAAGGCGTGTTCCTGAGGGCACGGGCGTGCAGAAAGCGGCGGTTATTCGCAGCCCATAACGCTTTCGAAACGGACCTCACGATACTGAAATGAATTTTCGTGCTTCGACCAGCGCGAGGCGGGAAGTTCTTGCACGCCGGTGTAGGAATTACGTCCGTGAAAGTTCATCCCGTGGTGATGATGCGCAGCGATCGGCCGCGGTATTGATCCGGGTTGACGTCGCGGACCAGGCTGACCCGCCGCGCGCCGCCGACCAGCGTGATGATCTCGACATCGACGTGTCCTGTCCACGCACCGGCGATGCCGAGATGAACCGGCATCTGGCTCTGGGAGCAATAGCCGCTGCCGGAGTCGACCAGGCCAGCAGAGAGCAACTGTCTGGTTCCGGTGCGATACAGCCGCACCTCCGAACCGGCGCGCGTTCGCCGGGCGTTGCGATCGACCACGTCGATGGCGAGAGCGCGTCCGCGTGATGAAGCGGTGTTGCGCCACAACGGGTGTCCGCCGCCGTCGGGATCGTTATTCGTCAGCGAGAGATCGAGCCGGCCACCTTGATCGAAATCGACGAAGCGCACGCCGTGCGTGGCGTCATGTTTGAGCAGCGCGTCCGGCAGCACGTCGATGAACTTCTTGCCGTCGTTCCAGAACAGCGCATCGCGATAGAGCGGTTGGCCGGCGATGAAGTTTGCCACGTAGAGTTCAGGCAACCCGTCGTTGTCGAGATCACCCCATGCCGACGTCACGCCGTGGCCGCGCAGGTCGATCCCGCTTTCACGCGCGACGTCGGTGAACCTCCGCCCCGCTTCATTGCGATACAGCGCGCTGGGTCCGTAATTGGCGACGAACAAATCGAAGTCGCCATCGATGTCGTAGTCGGCGAGGCTTGGCCCGACGCCGCCGTCTTCGATCGGCCGGGGCGTCCCGGCGACGCCCATCGCATCGGCAACATCCTCGAACGCGCCGCGGTGCTGGCGATACAACCCATTCGCATCGCCTTCCTGGTTCGCGGTGAATAGATCCAGATCGCCGTCGCGATCGAAGTCCCACCACACCGCGCTGACCGTTTTCCGCGCATCACCGATCCCGGTGGCCGCCGTGACATCCACGAACTTGCCGCGATCGTTTCTGAACAGGCGATTTGGACCATCGCGGAACGCGGCGAAGAAGTCTAGGTCGCCATCGCCGTCGTAATCGATCCACGCCGGCTGCCGGCTGACGCCGTTGATGGCAAGGCCAATCGCGGCGGCTACGTCGGTGAACGACTTGCCGTTGTCATCATTGCGGAAGACTCGCGAT
>DASVFC010000337.1:0-3297 GCA_036380235.1 Vicinamibacterales bacterium | reverse complement strand
GATCGCGACGTCGGCGGTGCCGGCGCACACGTCGAGCAGGCGTTCGTTGCCAGTGAGCTGCAACGAGGCAATCGCGCGGCGCCGCCAGTAGCGATCGAGGCCGCCCGAGAGGACGGTATTGAGAAGGTCGTATCGGGCCGCGATCGCATCGAACATCCCTGCGATCTTTTCAGGCGCCTTATCCGGCGCGCCGGCGTCAGCGGACATACAACGCGATTCCGGTCGCCGCGAAGTACAGGATGCCCACCCACCCGTTGAGATCGAAGGCGCGCTTGACTTGCGAGAGATCGTGCTCGGACACGAGCGACTGCTCGTAGAACAGCAACGCCGCCACCATGGCGACGCCGGCGAAATAGATCGGTCCGAGCGGCACCAGCACGCCCAGCGCCGTCATGGCGGCAATCGTCGCCACGTGCATCGCCCGCGAGATCGCCAGCGATCGCGCGACACCAAACCGCACCGGAATCGACTTCAACCCGTGCCCGCGATCGAAGTCCACATCCTGGCATGCATACAAAATGTCGAATCCTCCGACCCAGAGGCCGATCGCCAGGCCAAGCAGCCACGGTTCGGGCGCCGTGATCGGGCCGCCGGCCGCGAGCCAGCCGCCAACCGGCGCCACCGCCATGGCCAGCCCGAGGAATGCCTGCGTATAGGAGGTGTATCGCTTGGCGAGCGAGTACCAGAAGACGATGAGCAGGGCTACTGGCGACAGCATGCCGCACACCCAGTTGAGCTGAAACGCCGAGAACACGAAGATCGCGGATGACACCACGACAAACAGCGTCGCTTCGCGGCGGCCCAGGGCGCCGGTGGGAATCTCGCGCATCGCCGTGCGCGGGTTGAGGGCGTCCATGCGGGCGTCGACCAGCCGATTGAATCCCATCGCCGCGCTGCGCGCCGACACCATCGCCACGATGACCCACACGATCTGAAGCCACTCGAACGGCGCGATCTGCCACGCCAGCAGCGCCCCGGTGAGCGCGAATGGCAGCGCGAACACCGAATGCGAAAAGCGAATGAACGACAAATAAGTTGCTACGCCAGCCATTGCACCTGCGGCGCCTCGATGCCGGTCAATAGATACTCTTCCACGTTCGCCACACCTTTCGGAATGCTCACCGCAAGCATCCGGGCCGATTTGCCAGCCGTAAGGCTGCCAAACTCGCGATCGAGGCCCAACGCCCGCGCCCCGACGAGGGTGGCGCTTTCGAGGATGCGGCGCGCCGGCACGGTCGGAGCGAGCCAACGCATCGTCCTCAATTCGGAAAACAAATTCAGATCTTCGACGCTGGCCAGGCTGTCGGTGCCGACTGCCACCGCGACGCCCGACTGAAAGAAGCGCTCGATCGGCGGATACCCGACGCCAACCCATTGGTTGCTTCGCGGGCAGGTCACAAGCGTGGCGTCGAGCCGCCGCAATGTCGACAGCGAAGACTCATCGAACTGGACGCCGTGAACCACCAGCGTCCGGCGATCGATCACGCCATGGCGATCGAGGTATTCGACGGGCCCGCAGCCAGGGACCGCCCAGTCGTCGCGCCAGGCACCGATCATCTCGAGAATTCCCCGCCACGGTCCGCTGCCCTCTCGCAGCAGCTCCACTTCTTCCGGCGACTCCCCCAGATGCACGCTCATGATCCCGCCCTGCGCATCGACCTCGGCCCGAATCGCCTTGAACAATTCTAGCGACGTCGAATACGGCGCATGCGGCGCAAGCGACACCGAAAGACCGTGCGCAGCTGCGGCGGTTCGCTTCGCGCGCGTTGCTTCGATCAACGCGCCGCCACGCTCCTTGAAACCGAGCAGCTCGTGAAAGACCACGCCTTTGAGCCCGGCCGCGTGCATCGGTTCCACCGCCGCCAGCGAGTTGGTGATGTCACCCACCGCAACGGTACCCGACGCTTGCGCTTCCCGAATCGCGTCGTGGATCGGCAAGATCATCGCCGCTGTCATCGCTGCATCTGGGGCGCCCCGCGTGGCGAACAGCCCTTTCACCCAGTTGGTAAAGCTCGTCGCCGGCGGCACGCGGCCGCGCAAAAAGGACAATTCGAGATGGGTGTGGGCATTGATGAGACCGGGCAACAAGACCACGTTGCCAAGATCGTTCAGCTCCTGGCCAGAATGGCTCCAGGCGGAGTGTTCTCCGACTCCGGCAATAACGCCGTCGCGGATTTCAATGATGGCGTCGCGAATCGGCGGGCGATCGATCGGACATGCCCAGGCCGCCCTGTAGGCGGTCATGACACCGGCGAAATCGGTCCGCCCGCGCCCCGCTCCGGCGCGACAAGCCCGGCGCGTTGTTTCTTGCCGACGGCGCTGCGGGCTTCGTAGTGCATCAGCTCTTCAGGCACAGAAGTATCGCCCTCGGCGCGGGCCTTCGACAATTCGAGCAGGCGCGGGATGTCGTGCGCGCGGAAGAACGGGTCGCCGAGAATCTCGTAGTGCATGTTGCGGCGCTTCGGCACGAAGCCCGCGTCCTCGACGTTACGCACGATCTCGACTTCGTCCATGCAATACGAGGCGCCGGCGGCGCGGACGACGTTCTCCTCGATCATGACGCTGCCCATGTCGTTGGCACCGAAGGCGAGGCTCAACTGGCCGACCTTGCCGCCCTGGGTGACCCAGGATGCCTGCAGGTTGTCGAAATTATCGAGGACCAGGCGCGCAATCGCGAGCGTGCGCAGGTAATCGATCCCGGTGGCTTCGTTGCCGCCGCGCGGCGTGTGTTCGGGCTGATAGCTCCAGGTGATGAACGCCGTGAAACCGCCGGTCTCGTCCTGCAGCGCGCGCAGGCGCAGCATGTGTTCGAGCCGCTCCTCGTCCGTTTCCACCGTCCCATACATCATCGTCGCGGTCGTGCGCAGGCCGGCGAGATGCGCGTGGCGCATGACGTCGAGCCATTCATCGGCGCTCGCCTTGCTGTAGCAGTTGAGCAGCTTGCGCACGCGATCGACCAGGATCTCGGCGCCGCCACCGGGAATGCTGTCGAGCCCGGCGGCGATCAATCGTTGAATCACCTCCGGCACCGGCAGCTTCACCATGCGCGAGATGTGCAGCACCTCGGGTGGCGAGAGGGCATGCAGCTTGAAGTCCGGATACCGCAGCTTCACCGCACGAAACAGGTCTTCGTACCACTGCAACGGCAGATCGGGGTTGTGGCCGCCCTGCAGCAGCAGCTGGACGCCGCCAAGCTCGCGCGTCTCTTCGATCTTCCTGAAGATCTCGTCGAAGCCGAGCACGTAGCCCTCGCGGTGCCCGACCTCGCGGTAGAACGCGCAGAAGTTGCAGCGCGCC
>DASVFC010000336.1:0-2192 GCA_036380235.1 Vicinamibacterales bacterium | reverse complement strand
TCCTCAACGGCTGGGTCTGAAGACCCGCCCCACGTACTCGTGTTGTGCTCCACCGGCCCGGACCCTCAAGCCCTCATGCCCTCACGAAACGGGCATCTTCTTCTGCGGAGCCCGATCGCCAGCCTCGCGATCGTTCAATGTCCTGCGACGCATCTCCGAAGCGATCACACGAAGCCGGAACAACAAGTCCTCGTCGGTGATCCGCGATTGCAAGCCTGTCAATTCGTTAGACGTGGCATCGGTCGGAGCGTTAGCGATCTCGAGCAGCACGCGTTCGAGATCCTCGAGCACTTCGGCGATCACGATGTCGCCCGACTGCTCCGCCGACTGGCGGATCAAACGATTCGCCGCCACCAGATCGACCGCGCGGCCCTGTTCGCCGGCGAGCACGTCGGCTTGATCGGTCTCGGCGTTGGCCAGTTCCACCAGCATCATCTGCGTGCGATCGAGGTGATCGCCGACCTCGGCGCGAAGCACGCGGTCCGGTGCATCCGCGGCAGCGAGCGCAGGCGATGACGCAGGCAGGGCCACCGAGTCGCCGCCAGAGAATCTGCCGGCCATGAATGCGACCAGCACCAGCGCCGCAACGCCGCCGCCGAGCGCCAGCTGCGGGATCCACACGAACCATCCGCGCTTCGCGCTCCGGTGGACAAGGCCGTCGTCCAATATCGGCTGCAGACGCGCCCAGGCGTTGCGTTCGAAACCAAGCGGCGCCTCCACCGGAGCTGCACTGTCGACGAGCGTCATCACTCGGCGCAGCTGCTGGTCGGCGACGCGGCATGCCGCACACGACTCGAGGTGCTGCTCGATGCGCGCCTCGTCGGCGCGTTCGCTCTCGCCGTAATAACGCAGAATCAGTTCGTCTTCCGAAATGTGTGTGTTCATGACTGCACGAATGGCTCGAGTGCGTGGCGCATCTTCTTCACGGCGCGGAAGATGCTGTGCTTGGTGGCGCTGGTCTTCATGCCGAGCTTCTCGCCGACTTCTTCGATCGACATGCCTTCAACGTGGCGCAGCGTGAACGCCGCGCGTTCGAGCGCGGTCAGCAACCCGAGCGCCTCGTTGACGCGATCGGAAATCTGCACGCTCGCCGCCATGCGTTCCGGCGTCGCCTGCGCGTCGGCGCCGCGCTCGCTGAGCGGTCCCTGCTCGAGATCCGTCGGATCGTGGGCGTCCTCACGATGCCGGCGCGCGCGAATCAGATCGATCGAACAGTTCACCGTGATCCTGTGCATCCAGGTGCGGAAGTCCGCCCTGGCCTCGAAACGGCTCAATTGCTTGTGTGCCTTGAGCCACGCTTCCTGCACCACATCCTCGGCGTCCTGCGCGTTGCCGGTCATCCGGTGCGCGAGCGAGTAGATGTAGCGGGAATGGCGCTCGACGAGCGCTCGAAACGCGTCGCGGTCGCCGTCGCGGGCTCTGGCGACAACCGACGGGTCGCGCTCCTCCATCCCTGTTACTTGGACGGACTTACGGGAATTCGGTTGGGTTTCGGCACTCACGATTCAGGATCGATTAAGGAAACGATTTAGGAGATCTAAACCTTTAGAATCAATAACTTACAGTATCATCCGGAAATGGACCCACGTTTTCCAACCGGTAAGTTCGAGTTCAATGCCTCCCCGACGGCCGAAACCCGCCGCGCCGCGGTTGCGGCCATTGGCGCATTCCCGGCCGAATTAAAGGCGGTGCTGCCCGCGGCGCAGATCGACAAGCCCTACCGGGAAGGCGGCTGGACCGCCCGTCAGGTGGTGCATCACGTTGCCGACAGTCATATGAACGCGTTCGTGCGCTTTCGGTTGGCACTCACCGAAGAGCGGCCGACCATCAAGCCCTACAACGAAGCGGAGTGGGCCAAGCTTGCAGACGCCGCGCTGGACCCGCACATCTCCGTCCAGATTCTCGACGGGCTGCACCAGCGCTGGCACGCGATGCTGCTGGCGATGCGCGACTCAGATTTCACGCGCGAGGCAATCCATCCCGATCACGGCCCGCGCACGATCGACTGGTTCCTGCAGCTCTATGCGTGGCACGGGCGACATCACATCGGTCACATCAAACTGACGCATTCCTGACGCGAACTGTTGCTTGTCGCGACGTGTTGCTTGTCGCGAGGGGTTGCTTGTCGTCGTTCTGGGTAAGGCACCGGCTCCGTTTTCGGCCCCGGCGGGAGGGCCGGGATACGCATCACG
>DASVFC010000335.1:0-13107 GCA_036380235.1 Vicinamibacterales bacterium | reverse complement strand
AACGCGTTGTTCTGTTCCGGATCGAGCACCTCGAGCAGCGCCGCCGATGGATCGCCGCGGAAGTCCATCGACATCTTGTCGACTTCATCGAGCAGGAAGATCGGGTTCTGGGCGCCGGCCTTTTTCATCATCTGGATGATCTGGCCGGGGAACGCGCCGATGTAGGTGCGGCGGTGCCCGCGGATCTCCGCTTCGTCGCGGACGCCGCCCAGCGACAGGCGCACGAACTTGCGATTCATCGCGCGGGCAATCGACTTGGCGAGCGAGGTCTTGCCGACGCCCGGAGGGCCGACGAAGGTCAGGATGGTGGCCTTCGGCTTCTTGACCAGCGCACGAACGGCGAGGAACTCGAGAATGCGATCCTTGATCTTCTCGAGGCCGTAGTGGTCCTCGTTGAGCACCACCTCGGCATTCTTGAGGTCGCGGTTCTCCTTGGTCTTCTTGTGCCACGGCACCGCGATCAGCCAGTCGAGGTAATTGCGCGACACCGTCGCTTCCGCCGACATCGGCGGCATCGCCTCGAGGCGCTTCAATTCCTGGATCGCCTTTTCCTCGACGTCCTTCGGCATCCGCGCCTGTTCGATCTTCTTCTTGAGATCCTCGGCCTCGTTGCCCTTGTCGTCCTTGCGGCCCAGTTCCTTCTGGATCGCCTTCATCTTCTCGTTGAGGTAGTACTCCTTCTGCGCCTTCTCCATCTGCTTCTTGACGCGCGACTGGATGCGGCGGTCGACCTGCAGCTTGTCGACTTCGGCTTCGAGAATGCCGGCGATGCGGTTGAGGCGCTCGAGCGGAGAGACGATCTCGAGCAGGTTCTGTTTTTCGTCGATGCCGACCAGCAGGTGCGCCGAAATGGTATCGGCCAGCTTGCCGGGGTCGTCGACTCGCACCGCCGCGATCATCGCGTCGTAGTGCAGGTTGTTCGACAGCTTGACGTACTGCTCGAACAGCGTCACCACCTTGCTCATCGTCTGTTCGACGTCGCCGGCGGCGTCCTTCTGCCGCTGCAGCACCTTGACCACGACGCGATAGAAGCCCTTGTCTTCCTTCCACTCGATGACGCGCGCGCGATCGACACCCTCGACCAGCACCTTGATGTTGCTGTCGGGCAGCTTCAGGCTCTGCACGACGTTAGCAACGCAGCCCATCGTGTAGATGTCTTCCGCCTTCGGATCGTCGGTGGACGCGTCGTGCTGGGCGGCGAGGAAAATGCGTTAGTCCTTGCCCAGCGCGTGCTCCAGCGCGCGGATCGAGGACGGCCGTCCAATCACGAACGGCATCATCATGTGGGGAAACACGACGACGTCGCGCAGGGGAACGATAGGGAGCGTTTCGTAGACTTCGACCATAAGCAGCGTTTAGCTAACAGGGCGCCGGCGAAACTTTCAGTTGGGAAAGTACGAGCCTAACCGGCCTTCTCGATGACTTCGAGACCCGCCGACTTGCTGACCACCATCTCGCGCGTGATCACCACTTCGCGCGCTTTCTTCTGTCCAGGCATCTGGTACATCAGATCCAGCATCAGGTCTTCGATGATCATGCGCAGGCCGCGGGCGCCGATCTTGCGCGCCAGCGCCATCTCGGCGATGGCGTCGAGCGAATCGTCGGTGAAGCGCAGCTTGACGTTTTCGTATTCGAAGAGCTTCTGGTACTGACGGGTAATCGCATTGCGCGGCTGGGTCAGGATCTGCACCAGCGCCGGGCGATCGAGTTCGTGCAGCGTGCCCATCACCGGCAGGCGGCCGACGAACTCGGGAATCAGCCCGAACTTGATCAGATCCTGCGGCTCGGCCTGCTCGAGCACGACACCGACGTCGCGCCCCTTTTGAGATTTGATGTCGGCCTTGAAGCCGAGTGTCTTCTTGCCGACGCGACGCTCCACCACCTTGTCGAGGCCGACGAACGCGCCGCCGCAGATGAAGAGGATGTTGGTCGTATCGATCTGGAAGAATTCCTGGTGCGGATGCTTGCGCCCGCCCTGCGGCGGGACATTGGCGACCGTGCCTTCGAGAATCTTGAGCAGCGCCTGCTGCACGCCTTCGCCCGACACGTCGCGGGTGATCGACGGGTTCTCGTCCTTGCGGCCGATTTTGTCGATCTCGTCGATGTAGACGATGCCCTGTTGGCACTTTTCGATGTCGCCGCCGGCCGCCTGCAACAGCTTGAGGATGATGTTCTCGACGTCCTCGCCGACGTAGCCTGCCTCGGTCAGCGTCGTGGCGTCGACGATGGTGAACGGGACCGAGAGCAGCTTGGCGAGCGTCTGCGCGAGCAGCGTCTTGCCGGTGCCGGTCGGCCCGATCAGCAGGATGTTCGACTTGGTCAGCTCGACGTCGTGACGGCTGCGCGGCTGCTTCTGGATTTCCAGCCGCTTGTAATGGTTGTAGACGGCGACGGCGAGCTTCTTCTTCGTCAGCTCCTGGCCGATGACGTACTCGTCGAGAAATTTCTTGATTTCCGGCGGCGACGGCAGCGACGTGCGCGTGCCGCGGCTGTCGAAGCGGTTGTCGTCGGCAATGATGTCGTTGCAGACCTCGACACACTCATCGCAGATAAAGACAGTCGGACCCGCAATCAACTTGCGAACGTCGTTCTGATCCTTATTGCAGAACGAGCAGCGTAAAATCTCGCCACCGTCACCGCTTTTTTTGACCATGCCGGTATCTCTAGGTTACACCCGTTTCCGAATCACGTCGTCAATAATTCCGTACTCGCGTCCCTGCTCGGCCGACATGATGTAGTCGCGTTCCGTGTCGTCCTGGATCCGCTTGATGTCCTGGCCCGTATGCTGCACCAGGATTTCGTTGATCCGGACGCGCATGCGCAGGATTTCTTTCGCTGCAAGATCGATGTCAGTGGCCTGGCCGCCAAGACCGCTCATCCACGGCTGGTGGATGAGGATGCGCGAATTGGGCAGCGAATAGCGCTTGCCTTTTGCCCCGGCCGCCAACAGCACTGCGGCGATCGATGCCGCCTGACCGATGCAGATCGTCTGCACGTCGGGGCGGATGAATTGCATCGTGTCGTAGATCGCAAACCCGGCCGTAATCGACCCGCCAGGGCTATTGAGATACAGCTGGATGTCTCGATCCGGATCTTCCGCTTCGAGAAACAACATTTGTGCGATCGCGAGATTGGCCACCCCGTCGTCGATCGGCGTGCCGATAAAGATGATGTTGTCTTTCAACAGGCGCGAAAAAATGTCGTACGCGCGTTCGCCGCGGTTGGTCTGTTCGACCACCATCGGGACCAGTTGGTTCTGGGGATAGACGCTCATTGTCTCTTTATTATCCTTCTACTTATCGGACCGGGGTTTTGTTGCCTGCAGCAGACGGGCGGGCCGGTACGGCAGGCCGCGGACTGCTCGGCCCGCGCCCTAACCCTTTGATAACTCAGCCCTTCTTGATTTTGGCTTGCGACAGGACATGCTTCACGGCCTTTTCGCGGCGTAAGCCTGCCGCCAGACGGCCGAGTTCGCCGTCCTTCTGCAGCCGCGCCTTGATGCTGGCCACGCTGTGGCCTGTGCGCTCGGCATATCCCTGCAATTCGGTCTCGATGTCCTCGTCGGTGACCTCGATTTGGTCGCGGCGCGCGATCTCGTCAAGCACGATCGCGGACGCCACCGCCTCGGCCGCCGGTGCGCGCTGGCCGTCGCGGAACGCATTCCAGTCGATGTTCGCCTGCCGCGGATCGATGCGTTGCTCCATCAGCCGCCGTGCGAAATCCTCCAGGCGCCGATCGATCTCGCGATCGACGAGCGATTCCGGCACCGCGAAGGGCACGCGCGTCGCGAGCTGCTTCATCAGGTCCTGGCGCAACGCGCGCTCGGAGGCGTGCTTTGCCTCGTGCTCGAGATCGTGGCGCACGTGCGCGCGCAGCGCGTCGAGCGAATCGAACTCGCCAAGATCCTTGGCGAACTCGTCGTCGAGCACCGGCACGACCCGCTTCTTGATCTCCTTGAGCGTCACCGTGTAATCGACGGTGCCTCCGGCCAGCTCCGGAATCGAATAGTCGGCCGGATAGGTAATGGTGAAGCTCTTGGTGGCGCCGGGCGTCATGCCGATCACCTGCTCATCGAAGCCCGGAGGATTCGACGGCGCGCCGAGCTCGATATTGACGGTCTCGTGCTTGTCGACCTCGCCCTTTTGCCCTTCCTTGTCCGTGCCCTGGCGTTCCAGGCTCACCACCACCGTGTGGCCCGCTTCCACGACGCCGCTTTCGACCGCTTCGAATCGCGCGTTGCGTTCGCGGAGCCGCTCGAGCGACTGGTTGACGGCGTCCTCTTCAATCGTCGCGGCGGGCTCGCTGGCCTCGATTGTCCCGAGGTCTCCCGGGTCAAAGCTCGGCACCACGTCGAAGCTCGCCTTGAACGTGAGGGGTTTGCCCTCTTCGAGCACGAGGTCCTTGATATCGGGCGTACCGATGGGCTCGACGCCTTTCTCGACCAGCGCGTCGCCGACGGCCTTCGAGACCAGGTGTTCGGCAACGTCCTGCATGATCTGCGGCTTGAATCGCTGGCGGATGACGTTGGCCGGCACCTTGCCCGGACGGAACCCGGGAATGCGCGCCGAGCGCCCGAGCTTCGCGGCGGCGTGGCCGATTGCTTCGTTCACAACTTCGGTGGGCACCTCGATCGCGAGATCGCGGCGCGTTTCGTTCACGTCGGTGATTTCTGCTTTCATGATTCGTCTAAAAAGGTCCACCTTCGCGGTGCTTGCACTCCGTAGCTCGCGCGTGCGGCGCTGCGGCAAACAGGCGCCTGAAGGCGCGAGCGAAGGAGTGCGAAAGGAGGGACTTGAACCCACACGGCCTTTCGGCCACCGGCTCCTAAGACCGGCGCGTCTGCCAGTTCCGCCACTTTCGCGCGCCGACTAACCGATCAAGCGTAGCACAGCGCGCCGTTACGACGCCCGCCGCGGCTTCAGGTTGGCGACGACCAGTTCCTGCACGGCGCCGCGCCGATCGGCTCGCGAATTGACGGCGCGCCGCGCCGGAAACCGCCACGCCGCCAGCCCCGCGGCCTGTGCCTCCGCGTTGCCCTCGAACAACTGCGTGACCTCCGGCGCCGTCGAGTTGCTCAACACGACCTGCACGTGGCGCCGCGCCAGCTCGATCATCACTTGCTGCAGGCGTTGTTGGTCGCCGCCGGAAAAGGAACGGCCGGTGTAGCCGCGAAAATTTGCTGTCGCACTGAGCGGCGCGTAAGGCGGATCGAAATACACGAAGTCGCCCTCGCGCGCTTCGTCCAGAACGCGATCGAACGCGGCCTGGCGAATGCTCACGTTCGGCGAGGACAGCGCGCCGGCGGCCATCGTCAGTAGCGGTCGATCCAGGATCTTCGGGTTGTCGTAGCGACCGGGCGGCACGTTGTATTCGCCCGAGGCGTTGAGGCGGAACAAGCCGTTGTAGCCGGTGCGATTGAGGTAGATCAGCATCGCCGCCAGCTCGCTTGAATAGCGGTCGATGTCGCCGCCGGCGTCACGCCACGTGGCGCGGGAGGGATTGAACTGCTGATCGCGCACGTGCATGTAGTGCTCCCGGCCGCGGCTGGCGTGTCCCGCGGCGAGGTGCTCGAGATGTGCGATCACCTGATCGAGCGAATCGGCGACGCGTCGATAACAGCCGACGAGATCGGCGTTGTCGTCGCTGAGGACGACGCCATGACCGTCGATCGATTTGCGCCCCAGCAAGTCGAAGAACACCGCGCCGCTCCCGACGAACGGCTCGAAGTAACGGCCGAACGATGCGGGATAGAAGCGGCGCAGCACCGGCAACAGCTGCCGCTTGCCGCCCACCCACTTCAGAAAGGGGCGCAGGCCCCGTCGCTCCACGCGAAGATCTTAGTCTGTCGCGGCCTCCGCCCACCACCAGGCCACGAGAGCCATGGTCAGCACGACGGCGGCGATCACTACGCTTTGCACCTGGCTGATGACGCGGCCTTCCACCTGCGCGACGGCGGCACGCAGGAGCGCTTCACCGTCGATCGCGACGGTGAAGAAACCTAGCGACCACGCCGCTCCGGCCGCGCCCGTGATGATGATGATCACCGCGGCGGCAATGGCGAGGTTGAAGCTGATGTCGACCGCGCGCTCGGTTTTCCACTTTTCCTCGCCGATGCGCGCCATCACCGACGCGGTGAACGACGCCGGCGGCATTGGCACGTCGCGTGACGACAGCCACTGCTCGATGCGGCGCGCCTCCTCGATTCTTGCCGAGCACACCGCGCACGACGACAGGTGCGCGCGATCAGCCGCCGACACGTCATGCGTGCCGTCGGCGATGGCTTCGATCAGCGGTTCGAGTGCATCGCAGCGCACGTCAGCGAAACTCCGTTTCAAGCAGGCGGCGCAACTGGCGCTTGGCCCGGTGAAGATGCGTCTTCACCGTGCCCATCGGCAGATCCAGCGCCGTCGCCAGTTCCTCGTAACGCATCCCCTTCATATAGTGCCCGTTGATCAGCACCTGATACTGAATCGGCAGTCGTTCAATCGCCTTTTGCAGCCGATCGCGCAACAGCAGATCGCCGAATGCGCGATCGTCGGCGGCCGGCTGGTGCTGCGGCCGATCGTCAGCGTCATCGACGTCATCGATTGACCGCGCTGCCAGCTCGGGCCGTTCCTGCGACAGCGCGTTGATGACGATGCGATAGATCCATGTCGACAGCTTCGATTCGCCGCGGAAGTAGGGCAGGCCCCTGTGCACTTTCAGGAACACGTCCTGCGCCAGTTCTTCCGCCCTGCTGCGATTCGGCACGCTGCGGCCAATCAGCCCGAACACCATGTTCTTGTACTGATCCACCAGCTCGCGGAACGCAGTTTCATCACCTTGCCGGCACCGCTCGACCAGCTCGTGCTCGGAAGTGAGCTTCATTCGCCGTCGGGAGAATTAGAGCCGCAGGACACGGAAATTGTTTCAACCGGATGGCTGAAACAATCCGGTTCCGGCGCTAGTCTAATCTCCCCATGACAGGGATGGAGTCGTGATGGACAGCGGCGTACTGCTCGCGATTTGTTTCATTGCCACGATATTCGCCGGCGTGTTCCTGATTTTTCTGGCCATGCGGCAACGGTCGGAAACGCTCGAAAGGCAACACCGCGAACGGATGGCGATGATAGAGCGCGGCCAAATACCGCTGGCGGAGCCGCCTCACAGGAGCGGCGGTTCGACCCGTTCCCTCTCTCTCGGCATCATCGTCGTGGGCCTTGGTTTCGCGTTGATGTTGATCATCGGGGTCGCTGGCGAGACGTTCACGATAGGTGTAGGCGTTGGCGGCGCGATCGTGATTGTCGGCGCCAGCTTCATCGTGAGGTCGATGGTGGTTCGTCCTGAGTCGCGCAGCCATACCCCGGCTGCGCCGCCGACCCCGCCAGGTCCGGTCGCCTGAGTTCGCACGACCGAACTGCTTCGGGCGCAGCAACCACCAGCTTTTCAAGCAGTTAACCGCCTTCCCATTTCTGACCGATAAGACACTCCGGAGGCGCCGGATTGTGCCGTCTCGGGCCAATTTGACACCTTCTGGCCATTCGTCAAGAATCGGATGTCCGCCAAATATGACATTTAGAGTCGTATTAAGTCCGTTAAATGCACGGGCGATTACGATTTTGTCCTGTAAGCGAGGGGGCGGAGCTCTGTACGGGTTGAGAGTTTCCATCGCCGCCCTGTCGCTCGGGTTCCTGACCGGGTGCGACCGGTCCGACACCCGACGTGCGGTGCCGAGCTACGACACCTTTACCAGCCGCCTGATCCAGCTGAGCGCCGATCAAGACGGCGACGGCCGACTCGATCAATGGACGTATCTGGACGGAACGCGGGTATTTCGCGGCGAAGCCGATAGTGATGGAGACGGGCGCATCGACCGCTGGGAATATTTCGACTCAGCGTCGGTGCTCGTCAAGGTTGGCGCGTCGAGCCGCGGCGACGGCATAGAGGATATGTGGACCGACCCGGCACCAACGGTCGATGGGGAAGTTCACATCGCCCGTTCGCTGCAGCGCGATCGGCGTGCTGATCGTCACGAATATCTTCGCGGCGACGTGCTGACGCGCGCGGAAGAAGACACGAACGCGGATGGCCGTGCCGACAAGTGGGATCGCTACGAGGGCGAGGTGCTGCGCGAGGTCGCGTTCGATACGACCTTCACTTCCGCCCGGCCCAATCGGCGCGTGAGGTATGACGCCGGCGGACGGTTCCTGGCGGTGGAAGCCGATCCAGAGGGCGACGGCACTTTTACGCGCGTAGAAGGCGAGACCGTGGTGCCGGTCACAAAAGGGGGAGAGAAATAGGTGTTGAGTCGTTCCGTCCGACCCTGGATATGGGTCGTTTTTATCTGCATGGTGCCCGGCGTGCCCGCTCCTGCCGGCGCCCAATCAGCGGTAGGACAAGGGCCGCTCACGAGCACGTTGGCCGACAGCGAACCGACCACCGGTGTGCTGACGCTTGGCCCGGTGAAGCTGGCACCGGGCATCACCATTCGCGAGATCGGCTGGGATTCGAACGTGTTCGATGAACCGCCCGAGGCGCAACCGAAAGAGGATTGGGTCGTTTCGGTGCTGCCCGACGTGTCGATGTTTTCGTTGCTGCGATACGTGCGCTTGTCTGCGTACGCGGGCTCGGAGCTCACGTATTACGACAAGTACGAGAGCGAGCGATCGACCGGCTACGCGGTGCGCGGCCGCGCCGATTTTCTCCTGAGCCGCCTGCGTCCTTTCATCGGCGGCGGATCGGCCGAAACGCGCACGCGACCCAATGGTGAAATCGACGTTCGCGCCGACCGCCAACTGGAAGAAGTTTCGGGCGGTATTGCTTTCGACCTGTCGCCGACCTCTTTGTTCTATGGCTCGAGCTATCGCAGCCACGAAGATTACGAAGATGCATTCCAGGACGGCGTCAACATCAGCCAGACGCTGTCGCGTGAGTCCTTCAACTATCAACTTGGCATGAAGACAGACTTGACGCCGTTGTTGTCGATGCAGCTGTTTGGCAGCTACGGCGAGGAGAAGTTCACCTACGAGCCGATTCGCAACAGCGACAGCCGCAATGCCACCGCGGTGTTTCGTTTTGCGCCGGAAGCGGTGGTCACCGGCACGGTCAACCTCTCGTTCAGGGACATGGTGTTCGACGATCCCAACTTGAAGCCGTATCGCGGCTTCACCGGCATGGCCGCGATCATCTACCCGTTCTTCGAGGTCGGACGCTTCAGCGCGGCGCTGATTCGTGGCGTCGAATATTCGTTCGACTCGCTCGAAGGCTACTATCTCGAGCAGGCGTACAACCTTAGCTATACGCATTTCCTGTTCGGTGAAGTCGACGCACAGGTCCGCGGCGGCCGTGCCAGCTTCGAATACGATGCCCGCGAAACCGTTCCGGAGCACACCGACACCCTCGACACCATCGGTGGGAGCGTCGGCTATAATTTGCGCAACCGCACGCGCCTGGCGATGAATTACGAGTACGCGCGGCGGCGCTCCCCAGCATACGCTCAAAGAAATTTCGACCGGCGTCGCGTGTACCTGTCGTGGCTATTCGCTTTCTGATCATGCTGTACACCCTTCTCGCACTCACCCTCGTCGTCGCGGGCCAGGTCCCGGCAAGCGGCCAGGCGGACAAACCCGATGCCGCCATTCAGTCGGCGTCACCGGCCACATATCAGGTCGGCGCGACCGATGTGCTCGGCATCAAGGTGTTCGGCGAAGAGGACCTGAACCGGAATTACACCGTCGACTCTGATGGCAGCATCACGTTTCCGCTGCTCGGCCGCGTGCAGGTGGGCGGCATGACGACGCGCGAGGTCGAGGAGCAGCTCATCAAGCTGCTGTCCGCCGGCTACATCCGCCGGCCGCAGGTTTCGGTCGAGATCGCGACCTATCGCAGCCGTTCGATTTTCGTCATTGGTGAAGTGAAGAGCCCGGGCCGCTACACGATCAACGGGCCGCAGACCCTGCTCGAAGTGATCGCGCATGCCGGTTCGACCACCGCGGCGGCGAGCGACACGATCATCGTGCAGCGCTACAAGGACGGCATTGCCGCGGCGGTGACCTCGCCGGCCTTGCCTGGCGATACGCAGGCACTCGAAGTGTTCCGCGTCAGCCTCACCGAGTTACGCGAGGGCCGGTTGACGGCGAACATCCTGCTGCAGGACAGCGACACGATCATCGTGCCGCCCGCCGAACGCTTTTACGTGACTGGCTTCGTGCGCCAGCCCGGGTCGTTCGTGTTACGGCCCGGGATGACGGTGCGCCAGGCGATCGCGGAAGCCGGCGGCGTCACCGAGCGCGGCTCGAGCCGCGGCATCAAGATCATCCGCAAGGAGAACGGCAAGGAAGTGGAGCTCGATGCCGACATGGCGGACCTGGTCAAGCCCAACGACACCATTCGCATCCGTCAACGGCTCATCTAGCACCGCCGGCAAACGCCGGCGCGTGTACTCATCGTGAAACTGATCATCGAACCGGGCCGAAGCGCGGCCGCGTACTGGAGCGACCTCTGGCGCTATCGCGAGCTCCTGTACTTTCTGGCATGGCGTGACGTCGCGGTCCGCTACAAGCAGACCGTGATCGGCATTGCCTGGGCGCTGATTCGTCCGGCCTTGACGCTGGCGGTGTTCGTCGCGTTCCGGCGCATGGTCGGGATCACGCAGCCAGGCGTGCCCGACGCGGTCCTCGTGCTTGCCGCCGTGCTGCCGTGGCAGTTTTTCTCGACGGCGTTGCTCGAGACATCAAACAGTCTGATCGGCAACACCAGCTTGATCTCCAAGGTGTATTTCCCAAGGCTGATCATTCCCGTCGCCTCGGTGGCCACGTCGCTTGTCGACTTCGCAATTACGCTGGTGATGCTCGCCATCGTGATGGCGTGGTACGGCGTCGCTCCGGCGCCGCAGCTCGCGATGCTGCCCGCGTTCATTGCCCTCGCGGCGGTGCTGTCGTTGGGACTGGGCTTGCTCCTCGGCGCGCTCACCGTGGCGTATCGCGACTTCCGTTATGTGGTTCCGTTTGTGGTTCAGCTCGGGTTGTTCGTCTCGCCGGTTGCATTCACCACGGCGGATGTGCCGGAGCAGTGGCGGTCGTTATATGCCCTCAACCCGCTCGTCGGCATCATTGACGGCTTCCGGTGGAGCATTCTCGGCGGGACCATGCCGCTGGATCTCCAGCTGGTGGCCGTGTCGGCGGCCGCGACGGTCATCGCTGTCGCCGTCGGCGTTGTCTACTTCCGCCGCGTCGAACGACGCTTTGCCGACGTAATTTGACTGCATGACGTTCGAGCGTCAAGCGTACGAGCTGCCGGAGATCTGGCAGGACACCTGGTTCGCGACCGACGACCAAACCCGCTGCGACGCCGTAGCGGCGCTCATCCCTGCAGGCGTCCAGACATTGCTCGATGTTGGATGTGGCAACGGTATGTTCGTGAATCGCCTTGCGCGTTCGGATCGCCGCGGATTTACCCGTCTTGCCGCCGTCGATCGCAGCGCCGCAGCGCTGGCGCACGTTCGCGTCGCCCGCTGCCGGGCCACCATCGATGCTTTGCCGTTCAACGATGGGTCGTTCGATGCGACGACGTCGATGGAAGTCCTCGAACATCTTCCGGTCGCTGTCTTTCCGCGCGCGCTGTCGGAGTTGGCGCGCGTTGCGCGACGCTACGTGCTCGTCTCGGTGCCTTACAAGCAGGATCTCGCGGCCACCATGCACAGCTGCCCGAGCTGCCAGACGCGTTTCAACGCCGACTATCACATGCGAAGTTTCGACGAGTCGCTGATCGGCGGCCTGCTCGACGGTGTCGGTTACCGGCTCGTGACCTCGCGATTGATTGGCCCGCGAACCAGATATCTCGATCGCCTGCTACGGGAACGCTTCCGCGCCTGGCGGCGGCCAGAAAATGGTCTGCCGGCGTACGCGATCTGTCCGATGTGTGGCTGGCATGATGCGGACGCACTGCGTCGCGAGTCGGCGAGCCGCCAGGCCGCGCATGCCGTCGGCGGCCTCGATGAGGCGGCAGCCCGCCCGTGGATGGCTCGCTGGCGGCCGTCAGTGACAACGTTTCAATGGATCGGTGCGGTATACGAGCGGCGGTGACTTCGACGTGGGCATGAGGGATCCAATGGTCAGCATCGAAGGTCTGGGCAAGCGCTATCGCCTCAGGCATGTCGATCAAGAGCCTTATGTGGCGCTGCGCGATGTCATGACGTCGGCCATGTCGGCGCCGCTCCGCTGGCTGAAGCCCGGACCGGCCAGCAAAACGCTCGCTGAGGATTTCTGGGCGTTGAAAGACGTCTCCTGTGAGATCGCGCGTGGCGAGGTGGTCGGCATCATCGGCCGCAACGGCGCCGGCAAGAGCACGCTATTGAAGATCCTCAGCCGCATCACCGAGCCAAGCACGGGACGGGTGACACTGCACGGCCGCGTCGCAAGTCTGCTCGAAGTCGGCACTGGCTTCCATCCCGAATTGACAGGCCGCGAGAACATTTTCCTGAACGCGGCCATTCTCGGCATGAGCCGCGCCGAGATTGCCCGCAAGTTCGACGAGATCGTCGCGTTCGCTGATGTCGAACGATTTCTCGATACGCCGGTGAAGCGCTACTCGTCTGGCATGTACGTGCGCCTGGCTTTCGCCGTGGCGGCGCACCTCGAGCCGGAAATTCTGGTGGTTGACGAGGTCCTTGCCGTTGGCGACGCCGAATTCCAGAAGAAGTGCATCGGTAAGATGCAGAACGTCAGCCGCGGTGGCCGCACCGTCCTCTTCGTCAGCCACAACCTGGCCTCGGTGGAAGCGTTATGTAGTCGCGCGGTGCTGCTGTCGTCGGGACATGTGGCGATGGACGGGCCGGTCCGTGAGGTGATCGCGGCGTATCACGCGATGACCAACGCCCGCGACGATCGGGCGGAGCCGTTCAACCCGATGTTTCGCCGTGCGACGTCGCCCGTGTTCGTCTCCGCCACCCTCGTCGATCATGAGGGCCGACCGACCAGCCAGATGATGGTCGGCGACAGGTTCGTGCTCGAGATGGTCGTCCGCCCGGAACAGCCGCTGCACAACCCGTCGATCGGGATTGCCGTCGACGATATGCTCGGTCGCCGCATCCTGGATCTGCACAACCCGCTCAGCCGCGATGAGTTCGGC
>DASVFC010000334.1:0-2537 GCA_036380235.1 Vicinamibacterales bacterium | reverse complement strand
GAGCCGAGCCGAGGCGCTCGACTTCCCCTTCCTGCAGGACGCGCAGCACCTTCGCCTGCGTCTTCGGGCTCATGTCGCCGACTTCGTCGAGGAAGATCGTGCCGCGATCCGCCTGCTCGAACTTGCCGATCTGCTTCTCGGTCGCCCCGGTGAAGGACCCCTTCTCGTGACCGAACAGCTCCGACTCGATCAGCTCCTCGGGAATGGCGGCGCAGTTGACCTGCACGAAACGCTCGCGGCTGCGCAGGCTGTTGCGGTGAATGGATCGCGCCACCAGCTCCTTGCCGACGCCGCTCTCACCGAGCAGCAGCACGGTCGCGTTGGTCGGCGCGGCGCGCTTGATCGCATCCCAGACGTGCCTGAGCGCGCTGCTCTCGCCGACCATCTGGTGGCGAACCTCCGCGGCGCGGCGCAGCGAACGGTTCTCGTCGGCGAGCCTCGTCTGATCGAGCGCGTTCCTGATCGTGAGCAGCACGCGCTCGCTGGCGAGCGGCTTCTCGATGAAATCAAACGCACCAAGCTTGGTGGCTTCAACCGCGGTATTGATGTCGGCGTGCCCCGAGATCACGACGATGGGCACCGTGTCCACCAGGTGGCGCAGCTTCTGCAGCACCTCGAGGCCGTCCATGCCTGGCATCTTGATGTCGAGGAACACGAGATCCGGCGCCTCTCGCTCGACCAGCTTGACGCCTTCCTCGCCGGTCGCCGCTGTCGTCACCTCGTAACCGTCGTATTCCAGCGTCATCTTCAACGAGTCGCGTATGGCCGACTCGTCGTCGATGACCAGGATGCGTGGCCTCACCGCGACTCCATGCGGACGGTGCGGATGGCGCGCTGCTCCAGATCCGGTTCGTAGAGATAGAACGCGAGCACCTCGCCAGGCCGCGACGCATTGATGATGCGGCGGAAGCCGGCGATGGTGTTGACCGGTTCGCGGTTGATCTCCAGGATCAGTGTGCCGCGATCGATGCCGCCATCGTCGGCGACCGACAACGGCTCCACGCTCTGCACCCACAAGCCCGTCATGCCCGAGGGAAAGTCGTACTTATAGGCATTGTTGGCGTCGACCTCGATCAGGCTGAGGCCGAGCTCGCCTGGACCACTCCGACGCGTCGAGCGCTCTTCCGCCGGCGTGCTGCGCTCAGTTGTTTCCTTCGGGCGTTCGGCGAGTCGCAGCGTGACTGATTGGGGGCGGCCATCACGCACGAACTCCAGCTTCGCGGTACTGCCGGGCTGACGCTCGGCGATGTCGCGGCTCAGCCGATCCTGCGCGCGCACTGGCTGACCGTCGAACGACGTGATCACATCGTAGGGCCGCAAGCCGACTCGCGCGGCCGGGGAGCCAGGCTTCACGTCCTGCACCAGCGCGCCATTGGCCGGCGCCAGCTTCAAGGATGCTTGCAGATCCGGATCGATGTCGCGCAGCGTCACGCCGATGTAACCGCGCTCGACGCGCCCGAGCTTCTTCAACTGCGGCAGGATGGCGCGCGCCTGATTGATCGGCACGGCGAAACCGATGTTACTGGCTTGCCGGCTGATCGCAGAGTTGATGCCGATCACCTGGCCGCGCGAATTGATCAGCGGCCCGCCGCTGTTGCCGAAGCTGATCGCGGCGTCGGTCTGGATGTAGTTGTCGAGTGTTGGATCGAACAGCTTGCGGCCGATGAAGCTGACCACGCCGACGGTGACGGTGTGTTCGTAGGCCAGCGGATTGCCAATCGCACACACCCATTCGCCCACGCGCAGACGTGACGAGTCACCGAGCATCGCGTGCGGAAACGGACCGGCGCCTTCGACCCTGATCAACGCGATGTCGGTATCCGGATCGGAACCGACGACGTTCGCGCGCAGCATTCGGCCATCGGCGAGCTTGACGGTCAGGCGTTCGGCACCCTCGATGACGTGATGATTCGTGAGCACGTGGCCTTCGGCGTCGATCAGGAAGCCGGTGCCGGTGCCGCGGCGCGGCGCGTCGTTGCGGCGACCGAGGTCGAACGGGTCCACGGGCCCGCCGCCGCGGCGGCCGCCCTCTTCAACGAGCCGCCGCGCGCGACGCGCCCGCGCGGTGGCGTCGATGTTGACCACCGCCGGATTCAGGCGGGCCGCGATGTCGGCAAAGTTGATCGAGGAAGGATTGCCCGACGAAGGCGCCGGAACGTCCGCAATGGGCACGGGCGCCACCACGGCGGACTCTCCGGTTGCAAGTGCGGGCGCCGGTGACGCCGGCACAACCCTGGGCGAGGAGACCAGCACGCCGACCAACACGCCGATGATCGCGCACAGCACGGCGGTGGTGATCACGAAGATGCGCGCCATTACTCGCCCATTATAAGCTGCTGAAACGCGCCATCATCGAGCGTCGGGATGCCGAGCGCCTGCGCTTTCTCGAGCTTGCTCGCGCCAGGCTCCGCGCCGACGATCAGCGCGGTGGTTTTCTTGCTGACCGAGCCGGTCACCTTCGCACCCAGGGCCTGCAGCTTCGCCTGCGCCTCGTCGCGGGACATGCCGGCGACTTCACCGGTGATCACATAAGTCCT
>DASVFC010000333.1:0-7364 GCA_036380235.1 Vicinamibacterales bacterium | reverse complement strand
AAGAAGTTGGTGGCCGAGCGCTAAAAGTCAACGAAGCCAAACCGCGCGAAAATCGCAGCGGTGGCGGCGGCGGTGGTCGTTTTGGCAACAATCGTGGTGGCGGTGGCGGCTTCGGCGGCAACCGCGGTGGCGGCGGTGGCGGCGGCGGACGCCGGGAGCCACGCTGGTAACCGCGGGTCGCATCTGAATGGCGACGCGAGGACCACTCGGACGAGGCAAACGCGAGCGCGAACGGGCGCGCGTTGAAAAGCAGAAGCAGAAGGCGGTGCGCCGCGAGGAAGCCAAGCAGCGGCGCAACGATTCCGGACCCGGCGAGCCCGGCGTCGATCCCGACATCGCCGGGATCGTTCCAGGACCGCAACCGAATCCGTGGCTCGACGAGCTCGAGGACGAAGACGAGGCTGCGGAGGAGAAGGAAAAGTAGATGAGGGGCTGCACTACGCAGCCCCTTTTTGTTTTCAGACCCGTTACTTCACCTTGGCCCCGGCGAGCTCCGCCACCGCGCCGAGTGTCGTCTGCGCCGCGTTCAGTCCCAGCCGGAAATCCTTGTCGGAGAAGGTCGCGAACACGTCGATCGGCTGGTGCCAGGTGGGATTCCAGCCGGCGCCAGTGTGCATGCCACGCTCGTTCTCGCGCAAGCTGATCGCCGGGACGATGTCCATGAACGGCGTCGAGTCGGTGTTGGTCATGTGCGGTCCGACCGCAGCCGGATAGTCGGTAGCGTATTTTTCGTTCGCGGCCCTGAAGAAGAACGCGAGCTTCATCGCTTCATCGGCGCGTTTGGCCGTGGACTGGAACTCGATGTTGACGTCCGCCTCGGGCCGCTGCTCGGGATTCCACGTGCCATCGGGACGCGGCATGCCGTGGTCCCACATCATCATGTCGTGCTGAATCATCGCGAGCCATCGCGGCTCGGGGTAGCGGCCTGAACCCGGCGGATCTTCCTTGCCCTGCAACGCCGCGCGTTGTTCGACATAGGCGCGCGCGCCGTTGAGTCCGGTCTCTTCGTTGTTCCACAACGCGAACCGAATTGTCCGCTCCGTCTGCACGTCGGGCATGCTCAAGATGCGCGCCAGCTCCATCACCAGCGCCGTTCCGGATCCGTTATCGTTGGCGGCCTCGCCCCAGCCATGACCGTCCATGTGCGCGCCGACGATGTACATTTCGTCCGGACGCGTGGTGCCGACCTTGGTGCAATAAACCTGTTCGCGCGGACCATTGGTGGCCGGCTCGCGATTGAGCTCGCGCAGTTTCGGATCGGGCTGCGCGTTGGGATCGTTGTTGACGCCGGTCCGCCGCGTGACGCCGCGATACCGCGAGCCGCCCTGCCCGGCGCGCACTTCACCGCTCGCGATTACGGGATTGAGCGGTTTCTGTCCGCCGCCACCGCCGCCGCCACCCTTGGTCGGCGGGGGAGGGTTGAATTCGTATTTCAGGCGCTCCGTCGGGCAACCGTAGCTCTTCAGTTGCGCTTCGATCCAGTCGATCGCCTTGCGATTGCGTTCGGTGCCCTGCCGGCGATCGCCGAATTGCGTCAGCCCCTTAATCGTCGCCTTGTATTTCTCGAGGTCGAGGCGGCTCACGAGCGTGCTAACCTGCTCGTTCGGCTTGCTTGCAGGTGGTTGTTGAGCGTGAAGGGTAACGGCCGACACGACGGTGGCCAGGAGCGCAACGATGTATCTCATAGCCCGGGGAGTTTGACACGGCGACCCTATCTCTAGCAAAGTCCATATCACCCGCCTGCGCTGAAGCGCGGCCGGGCATGTCCTCCAACACTTAATGCGCATCCATCTCATCAATCCAAGTGACGTGTCTTTCGGGGTCGCTGTCATCACGCCTCGCTGGCTGTATGTGCTGGCCGCAGCGACGCCGCGCGAATATGGCGATCCCCACATCGTCGATGAAACGCTCGAGCAGCTCGATTTCAGTTCGATCGGCCCCGGCGACGTCGTCGGCATCGGCATCCACACCCTGAACGCGCTGCGCGGCTACGAGGTTGGCCGCGCCGCAAAGGCGCGCGGCGCGCACGTGATCTACGGTGGCATCCACGCCACCCTCTATCCGGAAGAGATGTTCGAGCACGGCGCCGCCACTGCGGTGGTCAAAGGCGACGGCGATCGCGCGTGGCCCGCGGTCATCCAGGACGTGTTGAGCGGCAAGGCGCAGCGCATTTATGAAGGCGGCAAGATCGAGGGTGGGACGATGCTCTCGGCGCGGTGGGATTTGCTGCCGCAGGGCCGTTACATGTTTGCGTCGGTGCAGACCGTGCGCGGCTGCCCGAAGCATTGCTCGTTCTGCTCGGTGTGGCGCACCGACGGGCAGAAGCCGCGGGTGCGACCCTCGGATTCGCTGATCGAGGAGATGGTGCAGTTGCGGCGTCTCGGGTTCCGCTTCATCACGCTGGCCGACGATAACTTCTATCCGGTGACGCTGACTGATTTGAAGATGGCGGATCGGCGCGCCGACAAGAGCACCTACAACCGCCTCAAGGCGATTCGCGACGAACGTTTCGAGCTGATGGAGCAGATGTCGAAGCTGCCGTCAGACATGAACTTCTTCACGCAGATCACGATGGAAGCGGCCGAAGATCCCGAGTACCTCGACGCCATGCGCAAGGCGCGCATCCGCGGCGCGCTCGTTGGCATCGAGTCGGTCACGCCGGAGGGCTTGAAGGACGTCTACAAGGACTTCAACCTGGCCGGCGACGCGCTGGCGCAGCGCCTGCAGGAGTTCCAGAAGCGCGGCGTGCACGTGCTCGGATCGTTCATTTTCGGCCTGCCGAGCGACAACCCGGCGACCTTCGACGCCACCGCGGCGCTCGCCCAACAGGCGCGGGTCACGCTGGCGCAGTTCGTGATGCTGACCCCGTTCCCCGGCACGCTCGACTTTGCCAAGTGGGAGGCGTCCGTCGGCGACGACGTGCAGAAGGTCGATGGCGTGCCGATTACGCGTCACTGGTTGATTCCGAAACACCGGCGGCCGAAGGTCTACACGCCGCATCCGTTGATGTCGCCGGAAGAGATCCGCAACCGCACGCAAGGCGTGTGGGACGAGTTCTACAAGCTGCCGCAGGTGTGGCAGCGCGCCGATTGCGTCAAGTCGATGAAGGCGAAGTTGGCGTTCGTGCTGATTTCGAAGTTGTATCGGCAGATGTATGCGAATACCGGCATCTCGACCGACAGCGCGCGCCACACGCGCGCGAACAAGACGGCCCGAATGCTGGCGAAACCATTGGTCAAGCTGTTCTCCGCGAAACCAATGCCGCAACTGCAGGTTCCTGCCTGATCTTCTCCCGCTGAGCGGGAGCGTCCTCGCTAAGCAGGAGCCAGTCTGGCTCCCACTTAGCGAAGTTATACTGGCGCGGTGCGGAGGATTGCGCTCATCGTCGCGGTGCTCATCGCGGTAGCGGCTACCGGCGAAGCGCAGCGCCGCGGCGGCCGCGGCGGGTTCAATATTCGTCCCGCCATTCCAGAAGATTTCGACGGTCTCTACCAGTTCTGCCGGGTTGCGTTTCGCGGCAATCGCGGCGGCGACGGCGGCGGCTGGGGCGTGGACTATCCGCGCGCCGACATCAACATGTCGATCCGCCTGTCGGAATTGACCAAAACCAACGTCAGCTTCTCCGGACCCGAAGAACCGAATCACGTCGTCGTGCGGCTCACCGACGAGACGCTGTTCCAGTGTCCGATGGTGATGATGACGGAAGTCGGCGCGGCGTATCTCGACGGCCCGGAGGCGGAGGCCTTGCGCAGCTATGTGCTCAAAGGTGGCTTCGTCTGGGCGGATGATTTCTGGGGCGAGTACGCGTGGCAGGCGTGGATTGATCAACTGAGCAAGGCGTTGCCGCCGGCGGAATTCCCAGTGCGCGATCTCGAGAAGGGCCATCCGCTGTTTCGCGCCTTGTTCGACATCGGCGGCGTGCCGCAGATCGCCTCGATTGGATTCTGGTGGGGCAGCGGCGGCGGGACGTCCGAGCGCGGCCCCGACAGCGCCGTGCCGCACGCGCGCGGCATCTTCGACCAGCAGGGACGGCTGATGGTGTTGATGACGCACAACACCGACATCGGCGATTCGTGGGAAGAAGAAGCGTCGAACCCTCAGTACTTCTACGAGTTCTCAACCAAGGGCTACGCGTTCGGCATCAATACGATTGTCTACGCGATGACGCACTGAGGATGCGACTGAGAAAGTCAGCAGTCAACAGTCGGCAGTTAAGAGTCCAGTCGGCAGTCTTCAGTCTTCAGTCTCAGTCTTCAGTCTCAGTCTTGAGTCTCAGTCTTCAGTTTTGCAGCGCCTGCTGTAATGTCCGCAACCAGGCGATCAACGACGCGGCGTGCGCGGGGCCCATTCGCAGGATCTGTTTCTGCGATGGCGTCAACTCTTCGAGATCCGGATCAACATAGATCCAGCCGCGGGCGTCGACGGCGTGGACGCGCAGCGGGGCTTGCGGAATCGGCGTGTCGGTCAGGATATCCAGCGCGTTCGCGATTGCGCGATCGACATCGCCATCGGGATGCCCGAGCCCGCGATACGCCTCATTCAAGCGCGGCCGGATGGTGCGATAGATCTTCGCCACCGCCGCGGCATCGATCGACGTCACGGTGGCGACGACACCGTCGTAGCGTCGATAGCTGGCCGGATCGATCGTCCGCTGCGAGCCGCGTCCCGTGGTGGCGAACGGCGAGACCGGCGCCACTACCTTGAAATCGCGCGCTGGCGTGCCGCCGGTCGCGGCTTGATCGATCGCCATCGCGAGCTGGCGTACGAGATCGTCGGTCGCCAGCCATCGCGCCAGTTCCGGACGCGACGAGAGCGCCGACAGCAACGGGCGCAGGAACCCGTCCATCTCGCTTAGAGGCGGAAGCGGCGGCTGGGGGTCCGCCGTCTTATCGATCGGCGCGTCAGTTGCAGTGACCGCAACAGGCGATGCGTTCGACGCCGGCTGCGCGCGGCGCGACATCCACCACACGCCGCCGCCGATCAACAACACGATCAACACGCCGATGATCGCGATCGGCCTGAGCGGCGGGCCTGCCGGTGGCTCGGGAGCCACGGGCATCTCGGGGCCTTTCTCCAGGTCGCGATCGTCGATCTCCAGCGTCATCGTTCGTTACGGAGCGCTCGGCGGCGGCACCCTGCGCCGGGTCGCCTGTTCGAACGCATATGCGAGCTCGATCAATTTCGGCTCGCTGCAGGCCATGCCGGTGAAGCTCACGCCATACGGCGCCGGCGCCGGCTTGAAGCCATCGGGATACGGCGCATTCGCGGGCGGCACCGGCGTCAGCATCGCGAACGGAACGATCACCGTCGGGTAGCCGGGCTTCGCCGCAATACCGGCGCTGCCGGCGCCAGGGAAGAGCAACGCGTCGAGCTTGTGCTGCTTCATCACCGCGTCGATCCCGTGCGTCGCCGCCAGCTCGATGTCGCGCTTGCGATCGGCTTCCCACTTGGCGCGATCTTTCTCGAGATCGATCTGATCGGACTGATCGAGATTGACTTGCTGGTATTTGATCGCGTTACGGTTGGAACGCGCGGTGTTGAACGCGCGCAGCTCGGCAAGCGTCTTCACCGGCGCTGCCGGGCCGAGCGAGGCGAGCCACGCGTTGAAGTCGCGCTTCATTCCGTACCACAACACCGACGAACAATTCGGTTCGCCCGGTCCTTTGCCGCACGCATTGCCCCAGAGCAGGAAGTTGCGCTTCGGATCCTGATCGACCACGCTCGGAATGTCGGCGTCGAGCACGGTCGCGCCCTGCTGCTTGAGGATCTCGATCGCTTCGGCCATTGCCTTCGCCTGCGCATCGTTGAGACCGCCGCGCGGTTCCTTTTCACCGGGCAGCGTGATGCGGTCGTAGTAGTTCGCGCGCGGAATGCCGATGCGCGCGCCTTTCAGTCCGCCCGCCCTGAGAAACGGCGTGTAATCGCGATTGGGCGGCGCCTGGCACGTCTTGGTCGCCGCATCGTTTGGATCCGGTGCACCGCTCTCGAGCACGCCCATCAGGATCGCCGCGTCCGTCACCGTCTTCGCCATCGGTCCGGCGGTGTCCTGGTCGGCGGTGATGGGAATGACGCCGTAACGGCTGAGGCGTCCCACAGTGGGCTTGATGGCGGCGAGCATGTTCTGGTTGGCGGGACTGAGGATCGATCCCGACGTTTCAGTACCGACGTTGGCGGCCCAGAAATTGGCGGCCGTGCCTCCGCCTGAGCTGGAACCGCCCGTGTTCAGCACCGGCCGGCCGTCGTTGGTTGCGGCACGCGGATCGCGCCGAGGGTCGTAGGGATTCATCGCATAGCCGCCGAGCGCGTTGTAGTTGCCGGGCATGCCATTGGCCACGAAGTTCGCCAGCTCCGTCAACGTCGTCTTGGCGATGATGATCGCGCCGGCGTCACGAAGATTCTTCGTCAGCGTCGCGTCGTACGGCACCATCAACCCTTCAAACGCGATCGCGCCGCCTGTGGTCGGCATGTCGGTGGTGTGGATGTTGTCCTTCAGCGCGATCGGAATGCCGTGCAGCGGACCGCGAATCTTGCCGGCGCGCCGCTCGCGATCGAGGCGATCGGCTTCTTCGAGCGCCTTTTCATTTACCGCCAGCGTCGCATTCAGCTTTTCTTCGTACGTGGCGATGCGGATCAGGTACTGCTCCACCAGCTGCCGCGACGTCACGCGCCCTTCGCGCATGGCGCGCTGCATCTCCGGAATGGTCTTCTCGACGACGGTGAACGGCGGTGCGGGTTTGGATTGGGATGAGATCGAGGTGGTCGCGGCAAAGGCAAGTGCCACGGCCAGGGTTGCTGCCACGAGTAAATTCATGCGGCAGATGATAACTCGCCCCCCAGGCGGGTGTGCGACGAGACCGCCGCGTAATCCTATAATCGCCGCGTGCCGCCATGGGCTCGCGCTATCACAGTCGGCGCCGCATTGCGCGTTGCGACCGCGGCAGTGCTTTTCTTGTCTGGCGCGCAGACGGCGGTGGCGTCGCCGCCGTTGCCGTGGGCGATCTACTTCGTGCTGTCCGTGTGCTTTGGTGCCGTCGGTGCGGCGCTCACCGTCGTCAATAAGCACGATGCGCGCGCGGCATGGCTCGGCGGCATCTTCGTGCTGGCCGCCGCGCCGCTGACCTCACCTTTCTACAACGGCCGGCCGATGGGAGAGCTCGGGTGGCTGTGGTTTGTACGCTTCGAAGCCTTTACGCCCGCGTTCATGTGGTGCTTTGCCAGCGCCTTCCCCTCGCCCCTTGTTGGGCGACCGGCGCGATTTTTCTCATCGGTCGGAACCGGCGCGCTCGCCGTCGGCATTGTCGTGGCGGTAATCAACGCGTCATTCATCGTCTGGCCGGATCCCGCGATCGCGCCGTGGCGTTTGC
>DASVFC010000332.1:0-4587 GCA_036380235.1 Vicinamibacterales bacterium | reverse complement strand
CCTGCGTTGATTCGGGATCGTGGTCGCCTCGCGATCTGCCGGACGATGTGCTGCGGTTGGTGTCGGGGTTGCCGGATCTTGCGGAGCGGCAGGCGCGCGGATCGGTGGAGATGCCATGGACGTAGCCAAGCCGCCGGTGCGGCCACGCGGCGCCGAGATCGGCTCGCACGCTCTACACGTCGAGCTCGATAGCGAGCGGAAGATCCGGACGCGCAACAAGCTCCATTACCGCTTCAACCACTGGCCGATCTGGATCTTCGTTTTCTTCATCGCGCCGGGGCCGCTGACGTTCGATCTGTTCGAGCGCGGCTTCGACGCGCGGCTGCTGACGTGGCTGTCGGTCGTGCTCGTCGGCACCGGTATCGCCGGGTTGTTCGGTAAGCTGCCGGGCTGCGAGCCGGCGCCGTACATCATCCGTTTCACCGAAGATCGGCCCAATCCGCTCTATCGCCGCATTTGCTACACCACCGCGTGGGGCGAAGTGGTGGCGTTCGCCGTCCTGAACGCCGGCGGGCTGCTGTATGCCATCGTCACCGGCGAGTGGCGCCTCAAGCAGATGTACGAATGGTTCTACTTTCCGATTGCCGGGACCATGTGGCTGCTCGGCGCGCTGGGCAAGTTGCCGCGCGTCAAACGATCTACGGCCGGCGAGGGGCACGAGCGCCGCTATTTCTATGGTTCGGTGTGGGCGGTGACCATCGCGCAGCCGGTGCTGTGGTTCATGTGGAAGGCATTCCCCCGCAGCACCACTTCCGACATCGTCAAGCTGGTGGTCTTCGTCGCCATCCTCGCGTTCGTCGGCAACATGGCGCGGCTTGGCTTGCTGCCGCGGACGCGGCCGATCGTGCCTGGCGAGCTTGCCGTGTCCGATTGAGCGAACTGCGCATACACTTTCGCGCATGCGATTGAAGCTCGCGATAGCGCTGTCGTTGTCGCTGGGAGTAGCGGCATCGATGTCGCCGCGTGCGCAAGAGGCCGCAGCGGATTCACACCCTGCGACGCTCGACGATTTCAAGACGGCCGTTCAGCGCGTGCTCGACGACACCGGCGTGCCCGGCGCCGGCATCGCGCTGGTTCGACTCGGCGGCGTGGAATGGGCCGGCGGCGTTGGCTATGCGGATCGCGACGCGAAGACTGCAGTTACCGCCGACACGCACTTCCGCGCCGGTTCGATCAGCAAAACCTTCGTCGCATCGGCGCTGGTGCAGATGTACGAGGACGGTGAGATCGACCTCAACGCGCCGGTCGCCGAGCTGGCACCGGATGTCCGCATCGACAACGCCTGGATGATCGACGAGCCCGTGCGCGTGATTCACCTGCTCGAGCACACGGCCGGCTTCGACGACATGCACTTCAACGAGCTGTACAACCTGTCGCATCCTGCCGACATGCCGCTCGCCGAGGTGTTGAAGATCAACCCCGCATCACGAGTCGTGCGGTGGCGGCCCGGCACGCGCATGTCGTACTCGAATCCAGGTTATGCGGTGGCGGGGTACGTGATCGAGAAGGTCAGCGGCCAGAAGTTCGAAGATCGCATCACGCAGGAAATCTTCAAGCCCATCGGCATGAGCAACAGCAGCTTTTACCTGACCGCCGCCGACCATGCGGTCTTGGCAAAGGGTTATCGAGACCGCAATGGGCCGCCGGTCCCGTATTCGCAAATCTATCTGCGGCCGGCAGGTAACCTGCACACCACGCCGGCGGACCTGGGCAAGTTCGTCCAGGTGCTGCTCAACTGGGGTGAGTTACCCGACGAGATCGTGATCGATCCGGAATATCTCAGCAACATGGAGCACCCGCGGACCACGCTCGCCTCGCGCGCCGGGCTGCATTCGGGGTATGGCACCGGGCTCGCGACGTCGTTCGTCGCCGGCTATCCGATGCTCGGCCACAACGGCGGCATCGACGGCTTCCTGTCCGCGTTCGCGTACTCGACCACGCGTGATGTGGGCTTCGTGGTGCTGCTCAATTCCACGCACTCGCCGGAGGCGCTGCGGCGCATTTCCGAGCTTGCGGTGCGCTATCTCAAACGCGAGGTGGAGCCTCCACCACGGCCCGAAGAAAAGATTTCCCAGTCTGTACTGAGCAGCTACGAGGGGTATTACCACCCGGCCAATCCGCGTAACCAGGCCATGGCGTTTGTCACGTGGCTGATGGGCGGCCTGAGTGTTGAGGCGAGCGGTAACACGCTAATTATCTCGCCGGTGTTCGGCCGGCCTTCAACGCTGGTGCCCGTGTCAGACACATTGTTTCGCTTCGAACAGGATCCTGAGCCGTCGCGCGTTTTCGCCGCCGATGAAGATGGGGTGATGGTGCTGACCGGGGGATCTGCATATGCAGAGCGGACCTCGCGTGCACGCGTCGAAAGCGTGCGATGGCCGGTCCTGATTGCAAGCGTGCTCATGGTGACGCCCTTGCTGATGATCGTGCCGTGGCTGGCACATGCGCGCCGCGCCCATCCGCACGGTTTCTTCTGGCTGAAGTGCTGGCTCGTGCTTGGTGCGATCGGACTGCTGCTGCCGCCGCTCGCGCTGACGGCGATCTCCGACACGCAACTGGGCACCCGGAACGTCTGGACCGGTGCGATCTTCGTGGGATCGATCCTCGTGCCCGCGTCGGCGATCCTGTCGTTCCTCGGAACGTTCGATGCGTTCATGAGCGGCGGCGGCAAGTGGCTGCGCGCGTATGCGCTGGCCGTGTCCGTCGCCGCGCTGATTGTCTCGGGCTACCTGTCTGCCTGGGGCATGATCGCCTTCAGGCCCTGGGCTTACTGACTAAGCCGTCCGCACCCGGCGCGGCCCGCGATACTTCGCCGTTGCGAAGCCGACGATCAGGCCGACGATTGATCCGGGCAGGATGATCTCCCAAAAGTAGGGTCCGCCCAGTGTCACCAGGAAGGCGAACAGCGCCCCGACGACAAGCCCGACCGTCACGATGATCGCCATCGACTGCGTTCGTTGTGCGACGAGGCCAACGATCAAGCCGGCGACCACTCCTTTGAACGTCGATCCCGCGACAATGGTGCCGATCATTGCCGGAATTTCCGGACCTCCAGAAATCAGCGCAGTCAAGCCGTCGAACACGCCAAGGATGCCGCCGAGCAGCATCGCGAACACCGGTTTCTTCATCCACGCCTCCTCGCAGACCTATTCAACGCCGCCGGCAGTTCCGTGTACGCCCCCTCAGATTCCGCGCCAGACCAACAGGGCGAACCGCATTACTACATACGCGAGCAGCAAGAGAATGGGCAATTCGTAGCGCCGGTACAAGCGCACTGCCCGCTCGGTAACGGTCTCCCGATAGGCCTCGACGCGATCCTGGTTGCGAAAGCTGGCGAGGTCAGCGGCCAGCGCGGCCACATCCGGATACCGGGCACCAGCGTCAGGCGCGCGCGCCTTGTCGGCAATGGCGCGAAGTGCTGGAGGAGCATCGTCTCCCGCCAGGTAGGCCAGCATGTTGCCCAGCGCAAACACGTCGGCGCGGCCGTCAACACGCTCGCCTACTTGTTCCTGTTCCGGGGGCATGTAGCCGGGCGTACCGACGATGGCGCGTTCCATGTCGGAGCGATCGTCCTGGGCGACGCCCCAATCCATGACGTATACCTCGCCGAAGCCGCCGACCATGACGTTTTCCGGCTTGAGATCGCGATGCACCACGGAATGCGCGTGCGCGAATGCGACCGCGTCGAGCACCCGGCCGAAGGCGGTGAGGCGATCGGCCAGCGGCGAACGCGTCGACAGATCGTCCAGGCGATGGCCGCGCACAAGTTTCATCACGTAGAAGGCGCGGCCATCGGGCAGCGAGCCGGCGTCGTGAATGGGCACAATGCCCGGATGATCGAGACGAGCGAGGATGCGGGCTTCGTTCTGCAGCCGCGCCGCCCTCGAGCCCTGGCGGTCGGCGATGTCGAGCACTTTCACCGCGACATCGCGCTCGAGCACGTGATCGCGGGCCACGTACACGGTTCCCATGCCGCCATGTCCCGCCACGCCGGTGATCGAATAGCGCGCGTCCAGTTCCGGCCAGGCGGCCGCGTCGAGCAACCGATCGATGGCGCGATTAGAGATCATCGGCTTGCCCTGAGCGAGCGGCTCGGCTGCGAGCGGACGTTACGCGCGACGAAGGGTGCCCCAGCAGCTTCGCGGCTTCCGCTTCCCACTCCGCTTCGCTCGATGTCAGCTCGCGCAAGCGTTCGAGCAAGATGGCGCGGAACTGCCGCCGCATCGCGGCGAGATGATTCGTTACCGTTGCGGGCGTCAGCTCGAGGTCACGCGCGATCTCGGCGTAGGTTGGGCGCGTCTCGCGCTCGTCGAGCAGGTCGTAGCGCCTGAACACCTCGAACATGACGGCGCGGCCCGAGTCTTCGGCGGAGCACTTCAGCTCTGCAACCGACCGCTCCAGCAGCGCGCGCACCCATTCGCGGTAGAACAGCTCGTCCACATCGGCGTCGACCGCGGGTTCGCGCGTGGCGATCTCCCCTTCGGCGGTCTCGAAGTCGAGCGGCACGAGCGTCACGCCGCCACCGCGCTTCAGCCGCCGCTCGGCCTTGCGGGTGTTGGCGGCAAAGCCATCCACGCACATGCGTAA
>DASVFC010000331.1:0-3387 GCA_036380235.1 Vicinamibacterales bacterium | reverse complement strand
GCCCAGTGCTCGTAGCGGGAACGATGTCGGGCGTGACCGACTCCGGCGGCGTCAACCGCTTTCCTTCATTACAGCCCGGCGTCTATGCGGTCAGGCTTGAACTGCAGGGTTTCCGCACGGTGATCCGCGAGAACGTGGTCGTGCAGGTGGGCCAGACCGTTCCGCTCGACCTTTCGCTCAGCGTCGCCACGGTGGCCGAAACCGTCACGGTCACCGGCAATTCCCCGGTGGTCGACACCACGACGGCGACGACCAGCGTCAACCTGAGCGAGCAGCTGCTGCAGGCGACGCCGGGCGGGCGCGACATCTGGTCGCTGGTGGAATACAAGGTGCCGAGCCTGTTGATCACGCGCCCCGACGTGGGCGGCACCTCGGGCGGATTGCAGGGCACCTTCAGTGCGCGCGGCACGCCGAGCTCGCAGAACTCGAGTTACTTGAACGGCATCAACGTTGGCGACCCGGCCGCTATTGGCGCCGCCGGTTTCTACTACGACTACGACGCGTTCGAAGACATCCAGGTCTCGACCGGCGCCCACGACATCACCGTGCCGACGGGTGGCGTGTTCCTCAACATGGTCACCAAGAGCGGTGGCGAGAACTGGCGCGGCCGTGCGACGTTCGCCTGGCTCGGCGACGCCACGCAAACGCAGAACATCGACGACGAGTTGCTCCGCTACGGTTTTCGTCCGGAGACCAATTCGGTGGACTTCACCTCGGACGTCAACCTGAGCGCCGGCGGCCCCATCATTGCCCGCAAGCTGCGCGGCTTCTTCTCGTTCCGCGACTGGCGCGTGCACGTCAACACGCCGGCGGCCTTTTCCACGCTGGTGCTCGACAGCACCGACATCACGTCTGGACTCGCCAACCTGCACTACCAGTTGAGCGACAACAACCGCCTGCAGGGCGTGTATTCACGCCAGTACTACAAGAAGCCGCATCGCTTCCTGCAGGCGTCGAACACGCTCGAAGAGGCCTCGACCAGCAACGAAGACGACGTGTTCGACATATACCAGGTGCTGTGGAATTCGGTCGTGACGCAGCGGTTCTTCATCGACGCGCGCGTCGGGCTGAACAAGATCTTCTTCCCGACCTACTTGAACGGCAACGACCAGACGCTGCTCGACTCGGCAACCAACATCCGCACCCGTAACTTCACCAGCGGCACCGAGCGATGGCGGGACCGTTATCAGGTCAACACCACGGGCAATTACTACCTGGATGAGGCGCTCGGCGCCCGCCACGAATTCAAGTTCGGCTTCGACTACTCGCACATGCCAGTGGAAAATCGCGTGGTCCGCTTCGACGATGTCGACCTGACGTATAACAGCGCGACCAACTCGTCGACGAGCGTGACGATCTTCGGCACGCCGTTCTATTCGAAGTCGGCCCTCGATGTGCTCGCCCTGTATGCCCAGGACGCGCTCTCCTGGAACCGCCTGACCGTGACGTTCGGGCTGCGCTACGAAAACCTCAACGGCTACCTGCCCGAGCAGAGCAGCCCGCCGAGCCGGTTCTTCCCTGAACTGCCGCGCACTTTTGCGGAGATCCCGGACGTCGTGAACTGGAACACCGTCGGTCCGCGCCTGGCGGCGGCGTATGACGTGCGCGGCGACGGCCGCACCGGCCTGAAGTTCGGCGGCGGCCGGTACTATTACGTCATTGCCGCGGGCGGCGGCATCCTTGACGGCTTCAACCCCAATGGCAACTACTCGCAGCAGTTCCAGTGGAACGACGCCAACGGCGATCGCCGCTTCCAGCCTGGCGAGCAGTTCGGGACGCCGGTCATCTCGCGCGTCGATACCACCACCGTGTCGCGCGATCCGGATTACTCGCGCCCCTACACCGACGAGTTTACCGGCGGCGTTGACCATGAACTCTTCCCCGCCGTCCGCTTGAGCGTCATCGGCACCTACCGCGCCGAGAAGAACGTCGCCGCGACGTCGAATCCCGCCAATCCGTTCGACTCGGTCTTGACCACGCGCGTCGACACCGGGCGGGACGGCATCGCGGGCACCAGCGACGATGGCACGTTCCAGTTCTACAACCGCAACTCGACCGCGGCGAACCAGACGTTCTACACCAACGACCCGACGTTCCGGCAGACCTACAAAGGTCTCGAGATCACCGGCACGAAGCGGATGACGAATAACTGGCAGATGCTGGTCGGCTACACCTACAGCCAGACGCGGCAGAACGGCCTCAGCGTCAACACCAACCCCAACGCGTTGATCAACGCCGACGGTCCGGTGACAGGCCAGACCGGCGATCGTCCGCACCAGTTCAAGCTCACCGGCACCTACCTCACGCCGTGGTATGGCATCGGGATTGGCGGCAACCTGAACTCGCAGAGCGGCGCCGTGATCACGCGCAACATCAACACCGGGCTCGCCGTTGGCGGCACGACCAACGTCAACGTCGAACCGCTCGGCTCGTATCGCCTGCCGACCCGCACCGCGGCCGACCTCCGCGTGTTCAAGAGCGCCACCTTCGGCGCGCGCAGCCTCGACGTGTCGGTGGACTTCCACAACATCACCAACACCAACACCTATTGGGATGCGCGCTCGCTCGGCGGCACCATCAACCTGCGCCAGAACGGCGACCCCAACGGCACGATCAACACCGTGCCGCAGTTCGGCTCGCCGGCGCAGGTCTACGGCCCGCGGAACATCCGCTTCAACGTCGCGTTCCGCTTCTAGTCTTCGTGATGTGACGTGCCGGGAAGCGGCAGACCTGTGATCGTCGACAGGCTGCCGCTTCTCAATTTCAGTAGTTCCAAAAATTCCATCCGCGTCCGCTGTTGATCGCGGAACGCGCCGAGCATGGCGCTGGTGATGGTGTAGGAGTTCTGCTTCTCGACGCCGCGCATCGCCATGCACAGGTGCGTGCCTTCGCACACCACCGCGACGCCAAGCGGCTTGATCTTCTCGACGATCGTCTCCGCAATCTGATTGGTCATGCGCTCTTGCAACTGCAGGCGGCGGGCAAAGATGTCGACGAGCCGCGGGATCTTGCTCAACCCAATCACGCGCCCATTCGGAATATAGGCGACGTGACACTTGCCGAAGAACGGCAGCAGGTGGTGCTCGCACAGGCTGTAGAAGTCGATGTCCCTGACGATGACCATATCGTTATAATCGACGCTGAACAGCGCGCCGTTGAGCATTTCATCGACATCCGTTGAATAACCGCTCGTGAGGAAGCGCAACGCCTTGTCTACGCGTTTCGGAGTCTTGACCAGCCCCTCCCGGGACGGATCCTCGCCCAGCTCAATCAGCAGACGCTGGATTAAATCCTGCATCTTTTCATTGTATGTCGGCGTCGCGGGTGCGACGGGTGCAGCGGGTGCGACGGGTGCAGCGGGTGCGACGGGTGCAGCGGGTGCGGCCG
>DASVFC010000330.1:0-4998 GCA_036380235.1 Vicinamibacterales bacterium | reverse complement strand
GATCACCGGCAATTACGGTGAAGCCGAAGATCGCATTGCGCGGTTCGCGCAGCAACTCGTGGAGCTCATCGATAAATGAATAAGCGGGTGTTGATTGTCCTGGCCCTGTGTTCCTTGTGTCCTTTGTGGTTGACGTCGGTGGCGGCGCAAGAGCCGCCGCTGTGGCCGGGCGCCAAATACGATCCGGCGATCCCAACCCTCAAGTCCGTGCTCGGTCACGACCACGGCGAAGTGATCACGCCCCCTGAAGGCGTGGCGCAGTACCTGCAGGCCCTGCAGAAGGCGGCGCCGACGCGTTCACGGCTGGTTGAGTACGCGCGCTCGTGGGAAGGCAGGCCGTTGTGGTTGTTCGTGATCGGCAATCCCGATCGGATCGCCAAGCTCGATCAGGTCAAGGCCGACCTGCAGCGCTTTGCCGATCCCCGCCGCACTTCGGCAGGCGACGCCGACCGCCTCCTCAAGGAACTTCCCGTCGTCGTGTGGCTGATACACGGCGTGCACGGCAACGAGATTTCCTCGTCCGATGCAGCGCTCGCAGAGGCGTATCACTTGCTGGCCTCGCAGGGTGATGCCGGTGTGGACGCCGTGTTTCGCGACGCGCTGGTGTTGATCGATCCGATGCAAAACCCTGACGGGCGGGCGCGGTTCGTGTTTCAAAACCTGATGGGACGCGCCGTCAACCCCGATCCGGCGCCGTATTCGGCCGAACACGACGAGCCGTGGCCCGGCGGACGCTCGAACCACTACCTGTTCGACATGAACCGCGACTGGTTTGCGCAGTCGCAACCCGAAACGCGGGGTCGCATCAAGATTGGCCTCGAGTTCGTGCCGCAGGTGACGGTCGATCTGCATGAACAGGGCGGCGACAACGCCTACTACTTCGCGCCGCCGGCCGACCCGTTGAATCCACACATCACCAAGAGCCAGATCGCAGCGTGGGAGTTGCTCGGCCGCGCCAACGCCGCGCGCTTCGACGAGCGCGGCTGGCCGTATTACATTCGCGAGGTCTACGACGCTTTCTATCCCGGCTACGGCGATTCCTGGCCCACCTTCCAGGGATCGATCGGCATGACCTACGAGCAGGCGTCGGCTCGCGGACTCGCATTCGCGCGCAGCGATGGCGACACCATGACCTATCGCGACGGCGTCATGCACCACTTCAACGCCGCCATCGTGACCGCGATCACCACCGCCCGCAACCGCGATCGCTTCATGCGCGACTATCTCGAATACCGGCGCAGCGCGATTGCCGAGGGTGAGAAGGGACCGGTCCGTGAATACGTGATCGTGCCTGGCCAGGATCCGTCGCGCGCCGACCTGCTCGCGCGCAACCTCGCGACGCAGGGCATTGAAGTGCGACGTGCCGAGGAGCCGATCAAGATGGCGTCGCGCACCGTACCCGCCGGCGCCTACGTGGTGTCGAACGCGCAGCCGACCGCGCGCATGATCCGCAACCTGCTCGACCCGAAGACCGACCTGCCCGCAGACTTCACGCGCAAGCAGGAAGAGCGCCGCAAAATGCGCTTGAACGATCAGATCTACGACATCACCGCGTGGAACCTGCCGATGGTGTACGACGTGGAGCTGGTCACCAGCCCGTCGGCGATCACGGTCAAGAGCACGCCGGTGCCGTCGCAATACGACGCGCCGCTTCCGGCGCGAAACCTCGCCCCCGGCAAGGTCGGTTACCTGATGCCGTGGGGGTCTGCAGCGGCGGCGTTGACCACCGAGGCCCTGCAGCAGGGCATTCGCATCCGCAGTATTGGCGGCGCGTTCACGCAGAACGGACGCCGTTTCCCGATCGGCACCGCGATTATCCGCAACAGCGAGAACGCGGCCGATCTGAATTCGAAGCTCAACACGCTTGTGGCGCGGCACGGCGCCGAGATCGTGCCGATCGATTCGACGTGGGTGGACGAAGGCACTTCGCTAGGCAGCAACGACGTGCAGGCGCTGAAGTCGCCGCGCGTGCTGCTGGTGTGGGACGCGCCGACACAGTCGCTCTCAGCCGGCTGGACCCGGTATGTGCTCGAACGCCGCTTGGGCGCCAGGGTCACGGCCGTGCGGACCGCGTCCCTTGGCCGCGCCATCTTCACCGACTTCGATGTGCTCGTGATGCCGTCGGGTAACTTCGCCGGCACCATCAACGACGCCGTGCTCAACCGCATCAAAGACTGGCTGCGCGGCGGCGGCACGCTCGTTACCGTAGCGGAGGCTTCGCGATGGGCGACTGCCAACAATGTGGGGCTGCTTGATACGCAAACATTGTTGAAAGACGGTCGCCCCGACGTGCCTCCGCCCAGCGGTGCGAATAGTTCCAGTGGTTCCGGCGCTTCCAACGCGCCGAAGCCTGGCGAGTTTGATTACGACAAGTCGATCCAACCCGATCGCGAGCGGCCGGCCTCGCAGCCTGGTGCGATCCTGCGCGTCAGCCTCGACACCAATCACTGGCTCACCGCCGGGCACGATGCGGAAACGCAGGCGATGATCGAAGGCAATCGCGTGTTTGCGCCGATCAAGCTCAACAGCGGCCGCAACGTCGGGGTGTATGCGACGAAAGACAAACTGATTGCTTCCGGCCTGATCTGGCCAGACGCGCAGGACATCCTGGTGCAGAAGTCGTACTTGATGCACCAGCCCTTCGGTCAGGGCCACGTGATTGCTTTCGCCGAGGAGCCGAACTATCGTGCGTTCACGGAAAGCTCGATGCTGCTGTTCATGAACGCGGTATTGCTGGGCCCGGGGTATTAAGGAGTGAACATGAAGGTTGTGCTGAAGAAATCGATCGCCGGCGCCGTTGCGCTAATCGCGATTTACGCGATCACGGCCACTCCTGCAGCGCAGCAGGGCACCTATTACCCGCCGGCGGGGAACTGGGCGAAGAAGTCGCCCGCGGAACTTGGCCTCGATCCGGTGAAGCTGCAGGAGGCCGTCGACTTCGCCAAGTCGCGCGAGAGCCGGCGCGAGATGGACTTCTCCGACCAGGAGAGGATTTTCGGCACGCTGCTCGGCTCGGTGCCGAACATCCGCGCCAAGACCAACGGCCTTGTCATCTATAAGGGTTACGTGGTCGCCGAGTTCGGCGACACCACGTGGGCCGATCCCACCTACTCGGTGGCGAAGAGCATGCTCGCCACGGTGGCCGGCATTGCCGTGCGCGATGGCTTGATCACCAACCTCGATGGGCTGGTCGGCGCGACGGTGAAGGACGGCGGCTACGACTCGCCGCGCAACGCGCAGGTCACCTGGAAGCACCACTTGCAGCAGACCAGCGAGTGGGAAGGCAACATGTGGGGCAAGCAGGACAACTTCATCGGCAAGGAAGCCTTCGGCGAAGGCGAGATGAAGCCGCGCGAGCAGAAAAAGCCCGGCACCCACTACGAATACAACGACGTGCGCATCAATCGGTTTGCGTTGTCGCTGCTGCAGGTGTTCAAGAAGCCCGTGCCCGACGTGTTCCGCGAGCAGGTAATGGATCCGATCGGCGCGTCGAACACCTGGCGCTGGATTCCGTATCACAACAGCTTCGTCGAGGTCGACGGCCGCAAGATGGCGTCGGTCAGCGGCGGCACCCGCTGGGGCGGCGGTGTGTGGATCAATTCTTACGACATGGCGCGCTTCGGTTACCTGTGGCTGCGTGGCGGCAAGTGGGGCGACAAGCAGATCATCCCGCCGGCGTTCGTGAAAGAGGCGCTGACGCAGGGTGGCGCGCCCAACTCCCCGCCGAATGGCTACGGTTACCTGTGGTGGTTGAACACCACCGGCAAGGCGCTTGCCGGGTTGCCCACCAACGCGTTCTCAGCGAATGGTGCGGGCAGCAACACCATCACGGTGTCACCTGATCACGATCTCGTCGTGGTGTGGCGCTGGCACCAGGGCAGCTCCGGTGAGTTTGCCCGCCGCGTCATCGCGGCGATCAAGCCGGGCACGATGTAAGACACGCCAGGGCGGGATGGCGGCCTACTGTCGCTGTCTCGCCCCGCTCACATCTCCGCTGCATGCCTCTGCGGCGGCCCCACCAAAGATCTGAATCGCGACATGCCAACGCGCCTCATCGTAGCTGCAGCCCATCGCGCGGTAGCGAAGGTATTCCTGCATCCACACCACGTGGCCGACGAGGTCGACGTGCGTTGCGGTGGGCCGGCGCCGGAGCTCGCGTTGATATTTCCCTTCCAGCCGCTGCATGAAATGCAGCGACTCGTCTTGCGGCGGAAAGTCATCGCCCGCCGCCCCGCAGGGCAGGGCCACAGCGCCGCCATCGACTTGATCCATTACCTGGGCAACGGCGACTTCATGCGCGCATCCATGCACGCGGTAGCGGAGGTATTCCTGCAGCCACACCACGGCGCCTTCGAAATCAACGAATGATGCTGAGAGCGGCCGATGCAGCTGCTCGCGATACATGTTTTCGAGCGACAGCCGGAAATCGATGGCTTCGCGAGTGGTCGCAGCGTCGAGGTGGACCCTGCTCGCGGCTACGGCAGCGATGGGTGTTGGGGCGAAAGGACTGCGCTCGACCGCCTCGCCGCTGCATTGGATGAGCAGGATTGACGCCGATGCGACCAGCGTCACGCGCCCGTTCGGAAACAATAGTGTGCAGATGGCTGACATGGCCTGCCCCTATGTGTCTCTCTCGTTGATGTGCGCTGACTCTCCACTTGATTAGACGGAACTCGAGGCGGATTCTCCGCCGTTGGTCCCCGTTCGTTTCAGCAGACTGTTCAACCAGCACGCAAAAAGACAAACTGAGGTCCCGTCTCTTCGGCAAAAGGAGATACCCACGATGGCTCTGCGATCAATTGGCTTGGTGCTTTTGGGTGTGTCGTTTGGTTGCGCGGATATCGCTGGCGCGCAGGTCCTGGAAGTATTGAACGACGAAGCCAGGCAGTTATTGGTCAGGACCGCACCGATGTTGCCTTACAACAACGCGCGACAGCTCATCGAGCGCACGATCGAGCGGCAGCCGAATAACGGCGTCAACACCAAGGATCCAGATTT
>DASVFC010000329.1:0-3504 GCA_036380235.1 Vicinamibacterales bacterium | reverse complement strand
TGCTCGGCCAGCACGCGCAGGCTGTCTTGTGTCTTGCGGATGTGCTCGCCGTACTCCACCGGATCGAGCTGCTCGTCGAGATCGGCGCCCGCCACGAGCCCGCGCGGATCGATTGTGTAGAGCGTGGCGTTGGCGCGGTTGGCGGCGCGAGTCACTTCCGCGAGCTCGCGCACGAGATCGGCGTCCGCAAACTGGTTCTGCGAGAGCGAATTGCGCTGCTGCTCGCGGCCTTCTTCGCGCGTCTGCCCGAAGCGGCCGCCGAACACCGGATCCTCGCCGAGTCGTGAATCCGCGAACGGGTTGAAGTCGAAACCGTTGCTCACCCAGATCACCGCCTTGCGCCGATTGGCAATCTTCTCCATCTGGCTCAGCATGTCGTAGGCCGTCGAGAACGCCACGTGCGCGCGATACCGGACTTCGGACGGGCCATCCGCACCTTCCGCTCCCTGGATGATGTCCGAGGGCTTGAGGCCGTTGCCCGTAATCTTCTTGATCGCCTCGTCGAGTACCTTGCGGTCGTAGGTCGGATCAATCGCCAGAGATGAGGGGCCGGTCGAGACGATCGAGAACATGTCGCCTTCGTGCACCAGCGTGCGCGCGATGCGCTTGAACAGGTCGCGGATGCGGCCGGTGTTGCGGAAATCAAGGTGCAGGTCGTCGACGATGATCAGGAAGATGCGGCCGGCGGTGTCGTTGCGCGGACGCGAAACCGGGAGGATCAGGCCTTCTTGCGCCGCCGGCGCCGGCGGTGCCGCGAGATTGTGAACGCGGCCACCGTGCACGAGCGTCAGCGACGTGATGTCCTGCTTGACGCCGTCTTCGTAGACTTCGAAATCGTTCTTCGTCAAATCGGCAACGAACTGATCCTGGTTGTTCCGCGCAATCACATCAGTGGTGACGTAATCAATGGCGACGCGGAACGTGGGATTTGGCGCCTGGGGCGCCTGCGGTGCCTGGGTGCTTGCGGTGATGCTCGCAGACAGGGCCAGCGCAACGATTCCGGCCAGACGAAGAGCATTGGACTTCATACGGGAATTATAGACGCCTCGCGGGGTCTTAGGGCCGGGACTTGGGGCTTTCTACCGGGGGCTTGAAGGGTAAGATCGGGCGATGCGCATAGTGCTGGGGGCCGACCACGCGGGGTTCGAGATGAAACGCGATTTGGCCGCGTATCTGGCCAAAAACGGCCACGAGATCATGGATATCGGTGCGTTCACCACCGCTCCGGTCGACTACCCCGACATTGCCGAGGGGGTGGCACAAGCCGTCCGCAACGGCCAGGCCGACCGCGGCATCATCGTCTGTGGCAGCGGCATCGGCGCCGCCATCGCCGCCTGCAAGTTCCCTGGCATTCGTGCCGGCGTATGCCACGACACCTACTCCGCGAAGCAGGCCGTCGAGCACGACGACATGAACGTCCTCTGCCTGGGTTCTCGAGTGATTGGCGCAGCGCTCGCGCACGTGCTGGCGGAGACGTTCCTGGCAGCGAGCTTCAGCGGCGAAGAGCGGCACATGACGCGCCTGGCCAAGATCGACGCGATCGAGTCTCGCTATTCGCGCGAAGAGTGAAGACCGACGTCGGCCTTCAGCTTCTCGAAGAGCGCATCGGCGTTGCGCACGCCTTCGAGTACCGACTCCGGCGTCAACCACAATTCCGGATCAATCGCCTCGGCACGCCTGAACAGCGCGTCCTTCGCTGCCCCGTCGACATCCAGGTTCTCAATCCGCGCCACGATCTCGGCATGGCGCTGGCGCAAGCGCGCGCCGATCTCGCGGCCGGCCAATTCCTCGAGCAATAGATTCTTGGGGCGCCCCGGTTCCAAAGGTTCCAGAAGTTCCAGCGGTTCCAAGGGTTGGGGTTGCAAAGGTTCTTGGGGTTCTGCCGGTTCTGATTGGCGGGGCGTGAAGGCAGATGCCCCATCGGCCGTGCTGTCGGCGTTTTCGCCGGTGGCAACGGGATCATATGAGCGATCGTCACGGCGCGGCCGGCGGTTTTTCTTGCCGCCAGGAGCGGCTGACTGCGAGGGTGCCTTCGGCTTTGGCGCCGGCGCTTCTTCTTCCGGCGTCATGACCTCGCTCAGGGCGAGGATTGCCGGCCAGTCGAATTCGATGCCTGGGTGTTGATCCTCGATGGTGCGGATGGCGTCTTCATCGAGCGGTGCGCGGCCGAGCACGATGCCCGGCGCCGTGCGATACCAATAGAGAATCCGAGGCCGATCGCCGGGGCGATCGGCATGCATCAAGTATGTGTTTTCAACACCGCGGCGATCGCGGGTCAAGCGCAAGAATGGCACGGCTTACTTCTTCTTGATCTTCACCTTTGGACGACTCTGAGCCTGTCGAATGGGCGCGGCCTTCTTGGCAGCGGGTTTCGCCTTGGGCTTGGCGGCCGGCTTGGCTTTGGCCGCCGGCTTCGACTTCGCTGCGGCTACCGGCTTGGCCGCAAGTTTCGCAGCCGGCCTCGCTTTGGGTGCCGGTGTCGCCTTGGCTGCCGGAGCGGGCTTGGCTGCTGGAGCCGGCTTGGCCGCGGGCACGGGCTTGGCGCGGGTCGGCTCCGGCAACTTGACTACCGGTGCGTCGGGTGACTTGTTCACGAGCGTGAATCGGATCTGGTCGAACGTGGTCGTATAGGTCCACAGCTCGGAGACGAGGATCTGGTACTCGTCGCAGATGCGCTTGACCGCCTCAACGCACGCCGGCGGCACGTACAAGTGCATCGGCACCTTGAGCTTGCTGAAGTTCCCCCACTCGGCGCGGGCCTCGATCGGATTCACCGACTCGCCGGTTTCCACTTCGACCGTAACCAGGAGGCGCTTGGTGCCCTCGGCAAAGACGAGCACATCCGGGTAAACGACCAGGTCACCAACGCTAATCGACTGGTTCTGTTCGTTGCCGGGATTGATGATGACGTCGGTCTTGCGCTTGTACTTGGCTTGCAGCTCACGAATGACGCGGTCGTGCTCGAGTTGCTCGCGAACCGGCCGGGTGAGGATCGGGCTCACTATGCCTCCGGAATTTTAAACAAACGCGAAACTATAGCATGCGCGGTTTGCGCCCATGGGCATCATTGTGCGTTTTTGGCGCCCGCGGACCTACAATTACCGGATGTGTGCCCGTATATACGCCGTTCCGTGCATGGTCATAACGCTCCTGCTGATGTCCGTGCGGCCCTCGCCGCCCGCAGCCGCGCTCGTCACGGCGGCAACGGCGGAACAATCTGCGGGGATGAAGGCAGGAACCGGCATCGACCCGGCGGTCGCCACGCTGCTGACCGGGATCCGCGCCGCCGATAAGGGGCAGCTGGCCGTTTCGGAGGAAGACGGCCGCTTCCTGCGCGTGCTGGTTGGGGCCACCAATGCCCGGCAGGTGCTCGAAATCGGCGCCGCCAGCGGCTACAGCGCGATCTGGATCGGCATGGGGTTGCGGCAGACTGGCGGCAAGCTGGTGACAATTGAATACGACCCCGTCCGAGCCAGGGAAGCCGCCGCCAACGTCCAGCGCGCC
>DASVFC010000328.1:0-5553 GCA_036380235.1 Vicinamibacterales bacterium | reverse complement strand
GCGGTGACATCTCGGGTCTCCCAAGCGCCGATGACAAGCGCATCTATGTCGCATCGCGCGACAACATCCTGCGCGCACTCGATCGCCGGAGCGGGAACCTGCGGTGGAAAGCGAACCTCGGCTCCCGGCCCGCCGGCGGCCCGCTCTTGACGCAAGCGTCCGTCTTGATGCCGATGGTGTCGAGCGAGATTGCGGGGTTCGATCCGGAGACCGGCAAGCCCACCGTAACGGTACGAGCCGCCGGTGAAATCGGCACCCAACCGTTCGTACGCGCCGCCACGCGCATCACGCTGCCCCTGTTGATCACGGTGAGCCGCGAAGGCCAGTTGCAGGGATTCGGCCGCAGATTCGAGCCGCTACCGCAGCAACTCCCAGTGCCGCTGATCGGCGCCCAGGCGGTGCCCTGACGACGGACGTCAACCACGGAGAGCACGGAAAGCACGGAGAAAACTCTCTTAAGACACAACTGCCGCTTAGCAGCCCTTGCATTTAGAAAGAGTTTTCTCCGTGACCTCCGTGTGCTCCGTGGTTTACGTCCGTGACAGCAGCCCGTCGGGGACTCTCACGCCGGAGGGTTGTAATGCATAGTGCAGGCGTAGATAGGTCGACACGCCGGTGAGGCCGACGAACTGGAACACCACGCCGCGCACGAGCCACGCGAGTATCTGTAGCGGTAACGCGGCCAGGCCGACGAACGGCACGAAGGCGATGAGCCCGAGCGCGGTGGTCGCGAGGATCGATACCGCCGTCGCCATCAGCATCAACGACAGGATCGCCGCAAGCACCTGTGCCAGTTCACGCGTCCGCTTGCGGATCAATCGCACCACGTGCGGCACGGCCTCAGATACGCTGCAGTCTTCCGCGGCGATCGTGACCTGCATCAGCAAATAAACAAAGTTGGCCAACGTGATCGTGACGATCACGGCCAGCGACGCCAGCGTCGTGATCACCGGTCCGTCGAGTGCAGAGGAGATTGGCGGTCCGAACAGGAACGCAAGATACGCGCTCGCGACAAGGCCATAGACGACCGTCAGCAACAGCCCGAGCCGCAGGTAACGCGGGAACAGCCGCTTCACGCCATCCACAAAGCGCTCGAGCGTGGCCTGGTTGGCCTGCCGCAACGCTGAAAAGCGCAGCGGCGGTTCTTCGATCGGTCCTGCCGCGCGATCGCCGGCCAGCAGCACGGTGACGGTGCCGGCCTTGATCGCAAACATCAGCACCGATCCGCCGGCGAGAATTACGCCGAGCGCAAAGAGAAACGCCGCCAGGGCCACCGGGTGCGCCAGCAACACGCCGACCAACGCCGAGATCGTTTGCGTCAGGTCGTCGAAGCGAATCATCTCGAACGGATTGCCGCCGGCGATGAGCGCGACGAGCACGAGACCGCCCAACACCGGTACTACGACGAGCGTCTTGAACAGGGTGTCGGCAACGAACTGGACGATCACCACTTGCCAATTCGCGGCCGAGACGAGGGCGCCGCGTTTGAGGGAGAGCTTCAGCAGAGCTACATTCTACAATGACGGCAGCGTGCCCTTTCCTTCCTTCGTGACGCGCGCCGCGGTCCGACTGGCCGCCGGCGGGCTGGTGGCCGCCGCCGCCATTGCCGTCGCGGCGTTCGTCATCGAGCGCACGCAACTGGGCGCCGATCTCCAGACATCTCGCGCCCGGCTCAGGGCCGAGGTGGAAGGTGAGTTCGCAATGCTCACCGCGCGGCTCGACCTGGGAGTGCGGACGGTCGCGGTCGATGCCGACATCCTGAGACGCGCCGACGAAGGCGATCAGGCGGCGACGCGCGCGCTGTTCGAACGCATTAACACCGCGGCACAGCGCTCTGGGGTGGCGATGTCGATTTACGGCGCCACCAACGAGCCGGTGGCATGGACCGGGCGTTCCGAAGATGTTCCGGGCGTGGCGCCACGCCTGACCGGCCCTGCATCGCTGTTTCTCGCGCAGAGCACGCAAGGCCCGCAGCTCGTCCGTGTGCAGCCGGTGCTCGATCCGGCCGATCCGCAGCGCCACGTCGGCGCCGTGGTCGCGGAGACGCCGCTGCCCGGCTCTACGAGCACGCCGCTCGCAGGGGCCGAGTTCCTGCTCGAAACCAGCATCGTGCCGGTGTCGTTGCGACCGCAGTTCGAAGGCACGGCCGAGTCGGGTAGCGATGCGTTCATGATTCGCTCCGCCACCAACGAGCCGCTCGCATCCGTGACCGTACCGGATGCGGATCTCGCGGCGGCGCGGCAACGCATTCGTGATCGGCTGCTTGCCGCGGAACTCGCGCTCGCTGGCATCCTGTTGCTGCTGTTTACCGGCGCGCTGCTCGACTGGCGCCGGTCGACCCGATCGGTTGCGATCGCCGTCTTGACTACGGCCGGCATCGCGCTGCTGGTGCTTGGTGCGCGCGCGATTTTCTGGATCGCCGTGCGCAACGCGGGACTCGCCGAACCGTCGCTGATCGCCGTGGCGCCGTGGTCGGCGCTGGGCGCAATCGGACTGGCGTCGCCCATCGACTTCTTCCTAAACGGCCTCACCGCCGCGGCGCTGCTGGTCCTTGCCGTCTCCAGTTTCGTCCTGTGGCGCACCGCCCATCGGCCCGGCATCGGCGTCGTGGTTGTCGATGGTGCGGCAACCGCCGCGTTGTTCTTCGTGACGCAGCTGGCGGCCGGTGTGGCGGTCACCGCGCTGGTGGTCTGGTACGAGTGGGTGCTTCGCACACATGTCTCGCAAACGCCCGTCGACATCTTGCGATTTGCGCTCGATCGATGGGATCCGGATCGTCTTCTCGTAATCGTCGGGCTCGTCGCGTTGAACGGCGCGGTCGTTGGTCTGGCCATTTTGCTGTTTCGCATGGCGTGGTCGCCGTGGACGTTCCGCGATCATCGCGTGGGGTGGCGATTGCGTGGCGCGGCCTTGTGGCTCGCGCCCGGCGTCGTGTTCTTTGTCCCGACGCTGATCGCCGGCCGCGCGCCGCAATGGCCGTCGATCGCGGTGATGGTCTTTGCCGCCGCCGCGGCCTGGATCATCAGCCGTTACGGACCCACCGTGCGGCACAGTTCGCAGGCGACGCAACTGCTGCTGGCGTTCCTGGCCCTGTCTCTCCCCTCCCTCGTCCTGTATCCGTCGCTCGTCGACGCCTCGTTGCGCGCGCGACAGCAGTTGATCGAATCGCGCTACGCGCCGGAAGTGCTCAACCAGCGGCAGGACGTGCGCACGAAATTGCAGCGCGCGTTGCTGGAGATCAACCGCGTCGAAGGGCTCGGGGAACTGGTGCGCGCCAGCGATCCGCCAACCACGGGAGCGCCGCCGATCGACGCCGCATTCACGGCGTGGTCGAAAACGAGCCTTGCCACCGAGCGGCTGACCTCGAGCGTCGAGCTGCACAACGCCGCCGGCGCCATGGTGAGCCGGTTCGCGATGAACCTGCCCGACTTCACGCAACCGCAGCCATGGATCGAGCCGGCGTGCGAATGGGAGATTCTCGAGGAAGTGTCGCCGCTGTTCTCCGAGGAGCGGCGACTGTTGCACGCCGGACGCGCGATCTGTTCTGCCGACGGCCGCCGCGCCGGTTCAGTGGTGGTGCACACGATGCTGGACTACGGCAACCTGTCGTTCATCTCGGCGCAGAACCCCTACCTGGCGCTGATGCGGTCCGAGCAGCACACGCCAGAGCCGCGATCGAACGTGGACGTCGAGTTCTACGTCTACGGGTGGAGCCGTCGAATTCTCTACAGCTCGGTAGAAGACGCGCCGCCGCTTTCCGAAGCCACGTTCCGGCAGGCCTTCGCGTCCCGCGCGCCGTTCTGGACCACCATCGATCGCGGCACCGAGTCGTTCGATGCCTACGTGCTCAGCGATCGCGGCGCCATTTACGTGTTGGCCGCCGAGCGCGAAAAGGCGTTTGGCCACGTGATCACGCAGGCTGAGCTGATCGCGCTGACGTTCGTGGTGTTTGTGACCGCCGTGCTGGGCGGCATGCTGTTCAACGTCCTCGTCGGCCGCGCCCCGGCATCGGGCCGTGCGCTGCTCGCGGAGGTGCGCGCCAGTTTCTATCGCAAGCTGTTTCTTGCCTTCGTCGCCGCGGCGATCGTGCCGGTGCTGGCGCTGGCGCTGGTGGCGCGCGAGTACATGGCCAACGTCATTCTCGAAGACATCGAGAGCGAAGCCACACGCCTCGCCACCACCGCGAGCCGCGTGTTCCAGGATCTGCGCGCCTTCGTCGGCCAACAGGCCGTGGACGATGACATCATCGTGTGGCTGAGCCGAGTGGTAGCGCAGGACGTCAACATCTTCGAAGGCACGTCGCTGCTGGCGTCGAGCGAGCGCAATCTGTTCGCGTCCGGCCTGCTCCCAACTCGCACGCCGGGCGACGTCTACCGCGCCATCCTGCTGGAGGGCCGGCCCTCGTTCGTCAGCCGCGAACGCGCGGGTGACTTCGAGTATTTGATTGCCGCCACGCCCGTGCAGGTCCAGGGTCGCGAGGCGGTGTTGACGATCCCGCTCGCGTCAAGGCAGCAGCAGACGGATGCGCAGATCGACGAGCTCGATCGCCGGGTGCTGCTGGCGGTCGTGCTGTTCATGATGATCGGCGCCGGCATCGGTTATTACATGGCCGAACGCATTGCCGATCCGGTGAACCGGCTGATGCGCGCGACGCGGCGGATTGCGCGCGGCGATCTCGATGCGCGCGTGCTCGCGACTTCGTCCGATGAACTGCAGCGGCTGGTGGATGCCTTCAACCAGATGGCTGACGATCTGCAGCGCCAACGGCGCGAGCTCGAACGCACCAACCGACTCGCGGCGTGGGCCGACATGGCGCGGCAGGTGGCGCACGACATCAAGAATCCGCTGACGCCGATCCAGTTGAACGCCGAACACGTGCGGCGCGTGCACGCCGACCAGGGCCGCCCGCTGGGCGCCGTTGTCGACGACACCGTGGGCAACATCCTCGGCCAGGTGCGCCTGTTGCGGCAGATTGCGTCGGAGTTTTCGAGCTTCGCGTCGGTGCCCGAGCCGCGCCCGGTCGATACCAGCCTCGCCGACCTCGTGCATGAAGTCGTCGAACCCTATCGCGCCGGCCTGGCCGGCCGCGTCGTCATCACCACGCACATTCCACAACTGCCGCTGGTGCGCGTCGATCGGATGCTGATCGGCCGCGCGCTGACCAACATCATCGAGAACGCCCTGCATGCGATGCCCGGCGGTGGCGCGTTGTCGATCGATGCCGCACTGGCGCCCGAGAAAAAGGTTCAGTTGCGCGTGACCGACACCGGCGTCGGTATGGATGCGGAGTCGATCGCGAGAATCTTCGAGCCGTACTTCTCCACCAAGGCCATCGGCACTGGGCTGGGACTGACGATCGCGAAACGCAACGTCGAGGCCAATGGCGGATCGATCAGCGTGACCTCGGAACGCGGCCGCGGGACCAGCGTGACCATGACGCTGCCGGCCGCGTAAACACGAAGGACACGAAGGACACGAAGGAATTCTTTTCCAAATGCCAGTGCCGCTTAGCAGCACTGGCATTTGATTCGTGCCCTTCGTGTCCTTCGTGTT
>DASVFC010000327.1:0-2506 GCA_036380235.1 Vicinamibacterales bacterium | reverse complement strand
AAGATTCCGATCATCGGCATGGGCGGCATCACCGACGCGCGCGACGCACTGGAATTCATGCTCGCCGGCGCTACGGCGGTGCAGATCGGCACCCAGAACTTCGTCGATCCGTTCGTATGGAGCAAGGTGCTCGATGGCATGGCCGAGTACCTGCAGCGCCATAACATTGCCAGGCTCAGCGATCTCGTCGGCACGTTCGATCCGACCCCGCCAAAACCCGTCCACGCATGAACCCGATACTCGTCGCCCTGGACGTCGAGTCCGCGGCCAAGGCGCTGCATCTCGCCGATCAACTGCGCGGCGCGGTTGGCGGCTATAAGATCGGCAAGCAACTGTTCACGGCGGAAGGACCGTCGATGGTGCGCGAGCTTACCAGCCGCGGCGATCGCGTCTTCCTCGACCTCAAGTTCCATGACATCCCGAACACCGTGGCCGGTGCCGTGCAAGCTGCGGTCGCGACGGGAGCCTGGATGGTCAACGTGCACGCGTCCGGCGGCAGCGCAATGATGAAGGCCGCAGCGGAAGCGGCAACCAGGGCAGCCGCCGCCCTTGGACGGCCGCGCCCGCTGGTGATAGGCGTCACAGTGCTGACGAGCATGACTGATGCAGGGCTGCGGGAGATCGGCGTTCTGAATCCAATGCTCGATCAGGTCGTGCACCTGGCAAAGCTGGCCAGGGACGCGGGGCTCGACGGCGTGGTCGCATCACCGCAGGAAACGCGCGCGATTAGAGAGGCGTGCGGCGCTGATTTTCAGATTGTGACGCCGGGCATCCGGCCCGTTCCACAGGGCTCAGCGCAGGCCACCGATCAACAGGGGAAAGACGATCAGGCGAGGACGTTGACACCGGCGGAGGCAATCTCCGCCGGCGCAACCTATCTTGTCATCGGGCGACCGATTGCGTCGGCGCCCAATCCGCGGCAAGCCGCGGAACACATCGCGGCTACTTTGTCGCCGTGATGAGGAAGTGACCGCGGCGGTTCTGCTGCCAGCAGCTCTCGCCCTTCTCCGTGCAGAACGGCGACTCCTTGCCCTTGCTGACAACGGTGATGCGGTCGGCGGGCACACCGAGGTCGACCAGGTAAGCCTTCACGGCATTGGCGCGGCGTTCACCAAGGGCCAGGTTGTATTCAGCGGTGCCGCGCTCGTCGCAATGCCCTTCGATGCTGATGCGTGCCGGCCAGCGCTTCAACCAGGTTGCATTTGCCGTCAACGCACCCCGCGCGTCGTCGCGGATCGTCGATGAATCAAGCTCGAAGAACACATCCGACAGCGGGCGCTCCTTATTGAGCTGGTCGGCCGTCTTCTGCGCGTAAATCTCGTCTTCAGTGAGCGCACGCGGTGCCGCAGCAGCGGGCGGCGCGGGGGGCGGCGGCGGTGCCGGAGGGGCGGTCGGGGTCGTCGGCGTTGGCGGCGGCGGCGTGACCGCGAGTTGTTGATTCTTCCCGCAGGCGACGCCAAGACCCAACACCAGACAGAGCGCGGCACTGGCTGCAAAATTTCGATACACGGTCATCGTTCGCTCCTGATCTGCTGGACGTTACAAAATTGGGTATCGGCAGATTATCGAGACACTTCAGTGGGTGTCAATAATTGGACACCTGTATAGAGAACACGCGCAGTCCTAATCGACGTTGATCGGCAGCGCCGGATCGTTCCGCCGGTGAAAAAGTGCGGTCGGTTTCGATGGTGATGGTGCCATTGCCGGCCCGGAGCGCATCAGCGGGCACGTCAAAGCGCCACTCGCGCGACTCCGATAGCGTGGCGGCTGCTAACTCCCGGCCGCCGGCGACCGCGCGGACCAGCGGTGCATCATCGAAATAACGCAAAGGCGACTCGATCCACAGCGTGACCCGCACGGGCCGCGCGTCGCCGATGACGCGCAGCGTTGCTTTGTCGCTGGTCCATCGCCACACACCTAGTCCGGGTGAATACTCCGCCTCTTGCCAACCGGTGTCGTAGCCCCATATCAACTGATCGGCTGCTTGCACGTCGAATTGCTCGATCGCTGTCGGTATCGCAACCGCACCTGAAGCCGGCGTCGACGTGACGGTGACCGTGGCAAGACTGCCTGCGCCGTCCAACCGGCCGGCAGGAATATCGAACACGTGCAGGAAAAAGCCTGGCGGCGCGGTGAATTCCTGGAAAGGTGCGTTGTCGATCGACAACGTGATACGCGCCGCGGGATCGCTGGCGGCGGCGAGATTGCGGCCGCCGATCAGCAGGCGTGCGGCATCGCTCCGGCGGCGCACGTTCGCGACGATCGGCGCGAAGTGCGGACCGCGCGTCATCAATCGCGACATGCCCGCTGCCTCGGGTGTCAGCGACCATCCTTCCTCGACAAACCAGCCAGGCGCGGGCATGCGGTACCAGCGCACCGCCGATGGCCGCATGCCGCCGAATGCGGGCCGCGCCACCAGGGGCCACTGCACATCGATGAAATCCTGGCGGCTCTTCGGATCGATCAGTGCGAGATCGCTGCGGACCGGATCGGCGAGAAACCACAG
>DASVFC010000326.1:0-2967 GCA_036380235.1 Vicinamibacterales bacterium | reverse complement strand
CCACGGCAGCGTCGCGATGCGGCTGGGCCGCGACGGGGAGAAGTACGCCGGCATCCGCAAAGACGACGTCAATGTCGGCGGCAGGATCACGGTAGCCGATGATGCGGGCGCTTTCGGCAATCCCACGTCGGATTCCGCCCGCACCATGGTGACGCCGCAAACCACCGAGCTGCTGATCGTTGTCTATGCGCCGGTGGAGATTGCGAAGCCGCAGTTGCTGCACGTGCTGCAGGTCACTGGTGAGCGCCTGGCGTTGATTGTCGGGGGTCACGAGACTGCTTCAAGCGCCGGTTGAAGAAGTCGGCGGTCGCCTTGTAGCCGCGCACCCAGTTCTGGTGGCGCAGGAAGTCGTGCACCTCATCGGGCAGCACCAGTTGCTCGACCTCGACCTTGCGCTTGCGCAGCTCCACAATCAAGTTGATCGACTCGATGAACGATACGTTGCGGTCGTCGTCGCCGTGAATCAGCAGCACCGGAGACTTCCACGTGTCGACCGTCGCGAGCGGCGATGCATTGAAGGCGCGTCGCGAGAACTCGGGATCGTCGTGGACGCTGTAATCAGGTTGGAACGTGCGGATGCCCTGGTTCCAGTCGTGTACGCCGTGGAAATCGACGCCGGCCGCGAACAGGTCGGACGCGCGCGATAACCCCATGGCGGTGAGATAGCCGCCATACGATCCGCCCCACAAGCCGATGCGCGTCGGGTCGACATCTGGACGGCCCTTCAAATACAAGCCGGCGCCCATCACATCATTGAACTCGGCGCCGCCGGATGCACCGTAGTTCAGTGCCTCGCGAAACTCGAGCCCGTAGCCGATGCCACTGCGGTAGTTCACCGACAGCACGATGTATCCCTGGCTGGCGAGCCACTGATTCATCGCGTAAGCGTTGCGGTAGTAATAGTTGTAGTGCCAGGTGAGGAGCATCTGGCGTCGTGAGCCGCCGTGAAAGAAGATCAGCGCGGGTCGCCGCTCGCCGGCTTTCAGGTCTTTCGGCAGGAACAATTGTGTCGGGATCTGCATGCCGTCGGTGGCCGTGATCGTCACTGCCTGCGGTGTTACCAACGCCGACGAATCGAAACCCGAAGGGAGCATGTTCTCGAGCAATGAGTGAGCGTTGCCATCGGGCCACACGATCACGACGTGCGGCGGCGCCTGCGCGCCGGCATGCAATGCAACCACATGGTTGTCGCTCGTGAATGCGGGTTGCCACTCGCTGCCGTTCGACTTGAAGGCGCTGCGTGCCGGAGGCGTCGACCCGTCCACGTTCACGGTCCAGATGTGCCGGCGATCGATGTCGCCCTGGTTCGAGTTGTAGATCATGCGCGTGCGATCGGGCGCGATGTTGACGTACTCGACTTCGAAGTTCCCCGGCGTGAGGAGCGTCGCGGTGCCACCGTCGGCGCGGACCGAATACAGGTGGATCCAGCCGTCTTTTTCCCACGGGAAGACCAGGCGATCGCCGGCGGCCCAATACAACTGGTTGTCGGATACCACGCCCTGGAAGGCGCTGCCGTATCCCGGATCTGCTTTCCACACCTGGCGCGCCTGGCCGGTCTTGGCGTCGGCGACCCGCAGCGACCACGGCTCGTCAACCTGCCGCCGCGGCGAGAACATTCGCGCACGCGGCGCGGCGCCCTGGCGGATCCAGGCGATGCGGGATCCATCGGCCGACCACGCGGCGTTACCGTCGCGGTCGAGCGACGGATCGATATAGCGCAGCTCGCGCGACGCAAGCGTGAACACGCCGATGTAGCTGTGCGTGCCGCGGCCGCTGGTGAAGGCAAGCATCGAGCCGTCGGGCGACCAGGCGAGCTGCGACGCGTTGCCGCGTGCATTGACGAGACGCGCCGGCGCGTCGGTGGTTCCGAGATCGGCGCTCCAGATCTGGCCGCGCTGTACCCATGCCACTCGCTGTCCGCGCGGCGAGGGCACCGGGCCGTTACCGAGGCCGAGCCGCCTCGGCGTGCCGCCATCGACGGTGATCGCGAACACCGCCTGCTCGGTGCCGTCCTGCAGCTGCGCGGGATTAGGGTTCTCGCCTTGACGGTTGGCGCCGTCGCCGCGCACGTAGACGATCGACTTGCCGTCGCTTGTCCAATTCAGATCGGTGATCCACAAACCATCGTCGCCTGTATAGCTGGTGAGGGCGCGCCACTTGTGATCGGTTCGACCGGCAAGCGGTCCGCTACCCGGGGTGGGTTCCGCGACCAGGATGTTGTGCACGCCGCTGTTGCTCGAAACCCAGGCGATGCGTCCGCCACTGGGCGCTGCCACGAGATCGGTTGGAAATGGCGTCGCCATCAATGCGTCGATGGTGACTGTCGATGGCTGTTGTGCTGATGAAGCGGCAACGGCGGCAAGGCCGATTATCACCGGCAGCGTGAGACGAAGCAGGCGGGTCATGGCCGGTGATAGTAACATCCGCCCGAATGAGCAGTGCCACCGTCCTTGCCCAGACGACGCCCGTTCGCCAGGGACATGAGCTGAACCGTGAGCGCCTCGAAGTTTACCTGGCGGAGCATGTCGAGGGATTTCGCGGCCCGGTGGAAGTGCGGCAATTCGAGGGCGGGCAATCGAACCCCACATTTTTCCTGCGCACATCCGATCGCGACTATGTGCTGCGCAAAAAGCCGCCCGGTCAGTTGCTGCCATCCGCGCACCAGGTGGAACGTGAATATCGCGTGATGACGGCCTTGAGGGATACGGGCTTGCCGGTACCGCAGACGGAATGGTTATGTGCAGATGACTCCATTATCGGCACGCCATTTTTCGTGATGGAGTGTGTGGACGGCCGGGTGTTCAGACAGCCGCACCTCCCCGGTGTGTCGGCAGATGATCGCGCTGCGATGTATCAGGACATGGCCGATGTTCTCGCACGCTTGCATTCCGTGGATGTGGCGTCCGTCGGATTGAGCGATTACGGCAAGCCTGGCAATTACTACGCGCGGCAGATTGCGCGCTGGGG